>NZ_DASVFL010000301.1:0-16508 GCF_036380075.1 Lentzea sp.
GCAGCCCCAGGAACCGCGCCAGGTTTCCGCCCCTGGTCAGGCCGGTGATCGTCCAGTACGGCAGCAGCGCGGCCCCGCGGACCACCCGCGTGACCGGGCGGACGGCGGCGATGCCGAGGCGTTCGGAGTCGGCGACGGTCACCGCGACGGCGGCGGCGGTCGCGGCCGTGCGGATCATCTGGTCCGAGGCGGCCTCCTGGGTGAGCGGCTCCCGGCCGATTCCGGCGCGGTCGAAGGCGTTCAACGCGGACATGCCCAGCGTGACGGTGTGCTCCTGCGGATTTTCCAGGCGCCGCAACAGGTCCGCGTGCTCCTCCAGGAACAGCTCGCCGCGCGAACGCCGGTCCGCGCCGTCGCCGCGGTCGGCGAGGATCGCCGCCCGCAGCCGGGGGAGCTCCTCGCAGATGATGCGCCAGTGCAGGCCCCACGCGGCCAGCTCGGCGAGCTTCAGCGACGACGGCGACAGCTCGCCGTCGGCCCGGTAGATGCCGGCGAGCTCCTCGGCGGCCGCGACGGCGCAGTCGGCGACCTGGACCGGCAGCTCCAGTCCGAACATCGTGCCGAGGACCTCGTCGACGACGGCCTTCGCGCGTTCCTCCGGCGTGCGCTCGTCGCCCTCCGGCCGGCCGAGCAGGTCCATCCTGCGCAGCCGCCGCGGGTCGAACAGCACCCGGCACAGCATCGTGGCGCCGTCGAGCCGTCCCCAGATCCAGTCGTTGACCCGCCACGACCGCTTGAGGAACCCGGAGAACCGCGACAGCGACGCGCCGCCCGCCTTGTCGTCGGCGGTGATCGACTGCTGCGCGAACGCGTTGCGCGTCTGCAGCGAGACCTGCACCAGCTCGACCGGCGTGTCCAGCCCCGTCGAGGCGTCGTCGGACAGGCACGTGCCCGCGACCTCCAGCGCGAGCATTCGCGACAGCCACCGCTCGCCGTCGCTCAGCCCGGCCTCCTGCGCCGTCGGCGGGGTCGAGAGCAGGGCGTGCCAGCACTTCAGGCCACCGAGCTCCAGCCGGCGTTCGTCCAGGCCGCCGACCACGCGCTGCGCCTCGCCGACGACCCGGCCGATCTCGGCGACCTGCGCCTTGACCTCCAGCCCGAGGTGCCCGTCGAGCATCTGCTCGTGGTAGCTCGCGAGCCGCCCGGTCCAGTACTCCTCGCCGAGCGAGTCCGACGGCTGCCACGCGAACAGCTCGCCGCGCAGCCGGCGCAGCTCCGCGCGGACCTGGTGGAGCTCGCCACGCGACCGCGCGATCGCGTCGGCCCTGCCGTCCGGCGCGACCCACACGAGCCGTTTGAGCAGGTCGAGGGCCGACGCGCCGAGGCGTTCGGCCATCGTGACGCCCCACTCCCAGCCCAGGTCCTCGCGGCACACGGCGTCCGGCAGCCGCACACCCGGCACGTACGGCAGCACGCCGTGCTTCTTCTTCCACGCGCGCTGCGCGGACTCGGCGGCCCGGCGCGCCCGTTCGAACGACCAGTTGGCCGGGTTGCCGTCCGTCAGCGCGAACTGCTGCGCGGTCACCTGGCGCGCGGCCAGCCGGATCTCGACGTCCTCGTAGTGGCCGAAGAGCTTGTCCGCCAGCGAGTACACCTCGTCGACGACGTTCCCGCCGCTCGCGTGCAGCCGCTCCAGCAACGCCATCCGGCCGCCCCTGCTCGACGCGGCCCGCCGGTTGTGCTCCTCGATCTTCTCGACGTAGGTGCGGTTCGCCTGGCTGGACATGGCGCTCAGCAGCTTCGCGCCGGAGCCGACCGTCGTGAACCCGGCGGCCGAGGTGTCGGCCCGCGGCTCGGAACCCAGCGGCTCGGCGTGCGGGAAGACGAGCAGCATGACCCGGCGCACCGGCCCGTCCGCGGGCATCCGATCGATCGCCTCGAGGGCCTCCTTGGTCGGGGTGTTGACCAGGACGCCGCCGTCGACGGCGAACCTGCTGCGGTCGCGGCCGTTGGCCCAGCTCGCGACATCCGCCATGTCGGGACGCCCCGGACTGCTCTGGCCGCCCACGGGGATGAAGCTCGGCTCGAACGCGAACGGGAAGCTCGCACTGCTGCGCGCGGCCAGCGCGAGCTGCTCGACGCGGTCGGGCAGCGTCGCGCCCGCGAAGTCGTCGCGGGTGTCCTCGCTGACCCAGTCGTAGGGGTCGCGGCGGAACGAGAACGACCCCTGGTGCACCGACTGCGTGAGCGGCTGCCCCAGGTCGTCGTAGGTGATCGTGGGAACCCCGCCCAGCAGGGTCGTCGTGATCCGCAGGTCGATCGGCCGTTCGGAGGCCGCGGTGGGTTCGAAGTCCGCGGTGAGCCGGGCGAGCGCCTCCTGCAGCCGCGGGTAGAAGAACTCGTCGCCCTTGAGCAGGCTCGCCGGCTGGCCGCGGAACGGCGTCCGCAGCAGCTGCTCCATCCGCCCCTGCTCCGCCCACAGGTCCCGCAGCCTGCTCAGGTCCGCCTTCTTGTTGACCTGCGACAACGCCAGCGCGGCCCCGTTGATGCCCCCGGCCGACGTGCCCGAGATGACGTCCGCCCGCGCCGTGCAGCCGACCAGGTCCAGCAGCGGCTGGTAGGTGCTGCCCGGCCTGGTCAGGCGGTCCAGCTCCAGCACCACGCCGCCCATCCAGACCGCGAGGCTCACGCCGCCGTTGAGGACTACCGCGAAGCGGACCTCTTCTCGCGACATGGACTGCTCGGACATGCCGCACCACCCCCTCCGGTCGATCTTCCCCTCTGTAGGAGTGGTCGTTCGGCGGGCAGATGCGGTTACGGAGCGAACCGTGCGAGTGGCGGGGATTCCGCGCTCGTCGTCCAGGAGCTTCGCCTGGTCACGACACCGTGTCGGACTTCAGGAACGGGCCCACCCGCTTGCGTGCGATCAGCACGCACACCGCGAACGTGATCACGGCACCCGCGACGGCCTGGGGAACGGTGTAGGCGCGCCCGTCGAACGCCGAGCCGGTCGGCGGCAGGATCACCGCGATCACCGCGGAGGTGACCATCGCGAACATCCGGAACTTGGGCCCGACCACGGCGGTGGCCAGCGGCAGGGCGGCCCACAGGACGTACCAGGGCTGGAGCACCGGGCCGAGCACGAGGATCGCGCCCAGCGCGGCGCCCAGGCCGTTCATCGCCTTGATCCGGCCCTTGAAGCTGCGCCACAGCAGGCCGACGGTGATGACGACCGAGATGCCCTGGCCCAGCAGCCGGGTCAGCGCGATCATCGACTCGGTGTGGTTGCCCAGGCCCAGCAGGAGGCCGGTGCCCGCGCCCAGGAAGCCCAGCGCCGTCGGGGGAGACATCCACGATTTGACGGTCGAGGCGACGTTCAGCGTCTCGACCCAGCCGAAGCCGAACCCGGTGCCGAGGCAGATCACCACCACGCCGACACCGGCTATCGCCGCCATCACGCCGGCCACCAGCGCGAGGTGCTTGAGCTGACCGCCGAGCTTGCGCGCGACCAGCACGCCGAGGAAGCCCAGCGCGGCCATCGCCGGGATCTTCACCATCGCGCCGCAGACTATTACGCCGGAGCCGAGGGCGATCCACGACCACTTCAGCGGTTCGAGGCCGCGCATCGCCAGTTCGAAGCCGACCAGCATCAGGCCGAGTGCCAGGCCGTCGTTGTGCACGCCGATGACGATGTGGAACAGCACCAGCGGGTTCAGCGCGCCCAGCCACAGCGCGCCCACCGGGGGGACGCCGAAGCGCGCGGCCAGGCGGGGGAGGGCCCACACGATCATCGCCAGGCCGCACAGGACCAGCAGGCGGTGCACGAACACGCCCGACACGACGTGGTCGCCGGTCAGCATCGCCGTCAGCCTGCCGAACGCGAGGAACAGCGGTCCGTACGGAGCCGGGGTCTCCCGCCAGATGTTCGGCACGCCGCGGGTCAGCACGTGGTCGACGCCCAGCGCCGTGGCCGGGCCCAGCTCGTACGGGTCCTGGCCGCGTGCCGCGATCTCGCTCTGCGCGAGGTAGGAGTACACGTCGCGGGAGAACATCGGCACGCAGAAGACCAGCGGAACGGTCCACATCAGCAGCGTGCGGTCCATCTGGCTGCGCGAGACCAGCCGCGGGCGGCCCGGCCGCACGAAGCGGCCCAGCGCCAGCCACGCCGACACGATCATGAAGATGCCGGTCCAGACGACCCCCATCGCGACGCTGGGCATCCTCGAGAAGAGTCCGAGGACGGGCACGCCGTAGAGGGGGGAGTAGATCGGTGCCGCGCCGCCTCCGAGGGACCCGACGGTCAGCAGGAGAGCGCCGATCGTGCCCCAGCGGCGGACGATGTCCAGCTGGCGGCGCTCCCGGTTGTTCAGGGCGTCGCTCTGCGGAGTGGTGGTTCCGCCGTTCGTGGGCATGGTGGCAGCGTATCCAGCCACGTTCAGCCGTGAGTCAGGTCACCCTGTGACCGCGATCTTTGCGACCTCCGGCTAAATACGCAACACTGGTGTTGTGAAAAACGCCGAGACCCACTTTGACGCCGTGCCGCAGCACGACGGCAAGACTCGGCGTGCTGTCGCCAGGCTCCTCCTGGAGCAGGGCCCGGTCACCGCGGCAGCCGTCGCGGAGGAACTGGGAATCAGCCCCACGGCCGTGCGCCGGCACATCGACGCACTGCTCGCGGACGGCGAGGCGACCACGAGGGACGCACCGCGCCAGACCCAACGGGGCCGGGGCCGTCCCGCGAAGCTCTTCCTGCTCACCGACGCCGGACGTGCCCGGTTCGGCCACGCCTACGACGACCTCGCGGTCGCCGCGATCAGGTTCCTCGCCCAGACGGGTGGAGAGGAAGCGGTCAAGGCCTTCGCACGAAGTCGTGTCGACGCGCTCGTGGACCGCCACCGGACGACGATCGTGGCCCAGGCCACGCCCGCCGAACGGGCGAAGGCCCTCGCTGCCGCGTTGACCAGGGAGGGTTACGCTGCGGCGGCTCGTCACGTCGGCGTGAGCGAGCAGCTGTGCCAGCACCACTGCCCGGTCGCCCACGTGGCGGCCGAGTTCCCCCAGCTGTGCGAGACCGAGACGGAGACGTTCGCGAACCTCCTCGGAACCCACGTGCAGCGCCTCGCGACGATCGCAAGCGGCCACGCCGTGTGCACGACGCACATCCCGAACGTTCAACCCGGCTCTGCCGGAAAGCTCATCCCAGATGATGGAGGGGAGCCCGCATGACTGCCGCTGCCGAGCAGCGCACGCCCACCACGGTGCAGTCTCCGCTCACGCAGGAAGAGACCATCGCGTCTCTCGGCAACTACGAGTTCGGCTGGGCCGACTCGGACACTGCCGGCGCGAGCGCCCGCCGAGGCCTCAGCGAGGACGTCGTCCGCGACATCTCGGCGAAGAAGGACGAGCCCGAGTGGATGCTCGAGTACCGGTTGAAGGCGCTCAAGCTCTTCGACCTCAAGCCGATGCCGAGCTGGGGCGCTGACCTCTCTGGGATCGACTTCGACTCGATCAAGTACTTCGTGCGCTCCACCGAGAAGCAGGCCGCTTCCTGGGAGGACCTGCCCGAGGACATCAAGAACACCTACGACCGCCTGGGCATCCCCGAGGCCGAGAAGCAGCGCCTCGTCGCCGGCGTCGCGGCCCAGTACGAGTCCGAGGTCGTCTACCACCAGATCCGCGAGGACCTGGAGCAGCAGGGTGTCATCTTCCTCGACACCGACTCGGGCCTGCGCGAGCACCCGGAGCTCTTCCAGGAGTACTTCGGGTCCGTCATCCCCGCGGGTGACAACAAGTTCTCCGCGCTGAACTCCGCGACCTGGTCCGGCGGCTCGTTCATCTACGTGCCGAAGGGCGTGCACGTGGACATCCCGCTGCAGGCCTACTTCCGGATCAACACCGAGAACATGGGCCAGTTCGAGCGCACGCTGATCATCGTCGACGAGGGTGCCTACGTGCACTACGTCGAGGGCTGCACGGCGCCGATCTACTCCTCGGACTCGCTGCACTCGGCCGTCGTCGAGATCATCGTGAAGAAGGGCGGCCGCTGCCGCTACACGACGATCCAGAACTGGTCGAACAACGTCTACAACCTGGTCACCAAGCGCGCCAAGGCCGAAGAGGGCGCGACCATGGAGTGGGTCGACGGCAACATCGGCTCCAAGGTGACCATGAAGTACCCGGCCGTCTTCCTGATGGGCGAGCACGCCAAGGGCGAGGTCCTCTCGATCGCGTTCGCGGGCGAGGGCCAGCACCAGGACGCCGGCGCCAAGATGGTCCACATGGCCCCGCACACCTCCTCGACCATCGTGTCGAAGTCGGTGGCGCGCGGCGGTGGCCGCACGTCCTACCGCGGCCTGGTCCAGGTCAACAAGCGGGCGCACCACTCGAAGTCCACGGTGAAGTGCGACGCGCTGCTGGTCGACACCATCAGCCGCTCGGACACCTACCCGTACGTCGACGTCCGCGAGGACGACGTCGCGATGGGCCACGAGGCCACGGTCTCGAAGGTCTCCGAGGACCAGCTGTTCTACCTGATGTCGCGCGGCCTGAACGAGGACGAGGCCATGGCGATGATCGTGCGCGGGTTCGTCGAGCCCATCGCGCGCGAGCTCCCCATGGAGTACGCCCTCGAGCTCAACCGCCTGATCGAACTGCAGATGGAAGGGGCCGTCGGCTGACATGGCCGCCCTGTCGACTCAACCTCACTCCCACGGTGCCGTCGTCCCGGTCGCCTCGCGCGCGGAGCACTTCACGTCCTACGACGTGGACGCGTTCGAGGTCCCGGGCGGCCGTGAGGAGATCTGGCGCTTCACGCCTCTCAAGCGTCTGGCCGGTCTGCACTCCGGCGCTGCGGCAACGGGTTCCGCTGCCGTCGAGGTGAACGCCGCCGCCGGTGTCACCGTCGAGACGGTCGGTCGTGACGACGACCGCCTCGGCGGGGCCGGTGTCCCCGGCGACCGCATCGCCGCCCAGGCGTACACGTCCTTCGAGCAGGCCACGGTCGTGACGCTGCCCGGCGACGCGAAGTCCGAGCCCACGACCGTCACCGTCACCGGTGCCGGCGAGGGCCAGGTCGCGTACGGCCACCTGCTGGTCAAGGCCTCGCAGTTCGCCGAGGGCACGGTCGTCGTCGACTACCGCGGCTCCGGCGCGTACGCCGAGAACGTCGAGTTCGTCGTCGCGGACGGCGCGCACCTCCAGGTGATCGCGATCCACGACTGGGCCGACGACGCGGTGCACGTCTCGCAGCACCACGTGAAGCTCGGCCGCGACGCGTCCATCAAGCACACCGTGGTCACGCTGGGCGGCGACGCCGTCCGCATCACGCCGGTCGTGCAGTACGCGGGCAAGGGTGGTGACGCGGAGCTGTTCGGCCTGTACTTCGCGGACGCCGGCCAGCACCAGGAGCACCGCCCATTCATCGACCACTCGCAGCCCAACTGCCGCAGCAACGTCGTCTACAAGGGCGCGCTGCAGGGCGACGGCGCGCACGCCGTGTGGATCGGCGACGTGCTGATCCGCGTGGCGGCCGAGGGCACCGAGACGTTCGAGCTGAACCGCAACCTGGTGCTCACCGACGGCGCGCGTGCCGACTCGGTGCCGAACCTGGAGATCGAGACCGGCGAGATCGAGGGCGCGGGCCACGCCAGCGCCACCGGCCGGTTCGACGACGAGCAGCTGTTCTACCTGCAGGCGCGCGGCATCCCGGAGGACCAGGCACGGCGTCTCGTCGTGCGCGGCTTCTTCCAGGAGCTGATCGCGAAGATCTCGGTCCCCGAGGTGCGCGAGCGCCTCGAGGCCGCCATCGAGGCAGAGCTCGAGGCGGTCGGGGCGTGATCAAGGTGTGTGCACTGTCCGAACTGGACAACCGCAAGCCGTTGGCGGCCACCGTGGACGACGTCGACGTCGTCCTGGTGCGCGACGGCGAGCGGGTGCACGCACTCGCGGACCTGTGCTCGCACGCCGCGGTGTCGCTGAGCGAGGGCGAGATCACCCGCAAGGGGATCGAGTGCTGGTTGCACGGGTCGTGCTTCGACCTGCAGACCGGCAAGCCCTCGTCGCCGCCCGCCAGCGAACCGGTCGACGTCTACGCCGTCGACATCCGTGACGGCGACGTCTTCGTCGACGTCACCGTCACCACGAACTGACTTTAGCTAGACCACCAGGAGATTCAGCAGTCATGGCCACCCTTGAGATCAAGGACCTGCACGTCTCGGTCGTCAGCGAGGACGCTCCCAAGGAGATCCTCAAGGGCGTCGACCTGACGATCAAGGCCGGCGAGACGCACGCCATCATGGGCCCCAACGGCTCCGGCAAGTCCACGCTGTCCTACGCGATCGCCGGGCACCCGAAGTACACGATCACCTCGGGCACCGTCACGCTCGACGGTGAGGACGTCCTCGAGATGTCCGTCGACGAGCGCGCCCGCGCCGGCCTGTTCCTCGCCATGCAGTACCCGGTCGAGGTCCCCGGCGTCTCGATGTCGAACTTCCTGCGCACCGCCGCCACCGCCGTCCGCGGCGAGGCCCCGAACCTCCGCCACTGGGTGAAGGAGGTCAAGGGCGCGATGGCCGACCTCGACATCGACCCGGCGTTCGCCGAGCGCTCGGTGAACGAGGGCTTCTCCGGCGGTGAGAAGAAGCGCCACGAGATCCTGCAGCTGGGCCTGCTCCAGCCGAAGGTCGCGATCCTCGACGAGACCGACTCCGGTCTGGACGTTGACGCGCTGCGCGTCGTGTCCGAGGGCGTCAACCGCTACAAGGCCTCCGGTGAGGTCGGCGTCATGCTGATCACGCACTACACCCGGATCCTCAAGTACATCCAGCCCGACTTCGTGCACGTCTTCGCGAACGGCCGGATCGTCGAGTCCGGTGGCCGCGAGCTCGCTGACGTGCTCGAGTCCGAGGGTTACGTGAAGTACACCGGCAAGACGGAAGCCGCAGCCCTTTCCTGACGTTGAAGGTGTTGAGAGGAGGCGCTGTGACCACCACCGCAGCACCACTGGACGTGACCGCTCTCCGAGCGGACTTCCCGATCCTGTCTCGCACCGTTCGTGACGGGAAGCGCCTGGTCTACCTGGACTCCGGCGCCACCTCGCAACGCCCGACGCAGGTTCTGGACGCCGAGAAGGCGTTCCTGCAGCAGCACAACGCCGCTGTGCACCGCGGTGCGCACCAGCTGGCGGAGGAAGCGACCGACGCGTACGAGGGTGCGCGTCAGCGCATCGCGGACTTCGTCGGCGCCGACTTCGGCGAGCTGGTGTTCACCAAGAACGCCACCGAGGGCTTCAACCTCGTGGCGTACGCGATGGGCAACGCCGCGACCTCGGGCCCCGAGGCCGCGCGGTTCGTCGTGGGTCCCGGCGACGAGATCGTCGTGACCGAGATGGAGCACCACGCGAACCTCGTTCCGTGGCAACAGCTCGCCGCTCGCACCGGCGCGACCCTGAAGTGGTTCAAGCTGACCTCTGACGGCAGGCTCGACCTGTCCGATGTGGACAGCGTGATCACGCCCCGGGCGAAGGTCGTGGCGTTCACGCACCAGTCCAACGTGACCGGCGTGATCAACCCGGTCGACGTGCTCGTCGCGGCCGCGCGGAAGGTCGGTGCGCTGACCGTGCTGGACGCGTGCCAGTCCGTCCCGCACGGACCGGTCGACTTCCACGCGCTGGACGTCGACTTCGCGTCGTTCTCCGGCCACAAGATGCTCGGCCCGTCCGGCATCGGTGTCCTCTACGGACGGCGTGAGCTGCTGGAGGCGTTGCCCCCCTTCATCACCGGCGGTTCGATGATCGAGCTGGTGAAGATGGAGGGCTCGACGTTCGCCCCGCCACCGCAGCGCTTCGAGGCAGGTTCGCCGATGACGTCCCAGGCCGTCGGCCTGGGTGCCGCGGTGGACTACCTGAGCGTCGTGGGCATGGAGCGCGTCCACGCCCACGAGCACGCGCTGACCGTCGCCGCGCTGGAAGGCCTGTCGGCGGTGCGGGGCGTCCGCCTGATCGGCCCGGCCGACGCCGTGAACCGCGGCGGCGCCGTGCCGTTCGAGATCGAGGGCGTCCACCCGCACGACGCCGGCCAGGTGCTCGACAGCCTGGGCATCGCCGTGCGCGTCGGCCACCACTGCGCGTGGCCGCTGCACCGCTGCCTCAACGCCCAGTCGTCGGTGCGCGCGACGTTCTACCTGTACAACACGCTGGACGAGGTCGACGCGCTCGTCGACGGCGTCCGCGAGGCGCAGAAGTTCTTCGGGGTGGCCTGAGATGCAGCTCCAGCAGATGTACCAGGAGATCATCCTGGACCACTACAAGAACCCGCACGGGCGCGGCCTGCGCGACCCGTTCGACGCCGAGTCGTTCCAGGTCAACCCGACCTGCGGCGACGAGGTGACGCTGCGGGTCAAGCTCGACGGCGAGATCGTCTCCGACGTCTCCTACGACGGCCAGGGCTGCTCGATCAGCCAGGCCTCGACGTCGGTGCTGACCGACCTCGTCGTGGGCAAGCCCGTCGGCGAGGCGTTCGAGAAGCTGGACGCGTTCGTCGAGCTGATGCAGGGCCGCGGCCAGATCGAGCCGGACGAGGACGTGCTGGAGGACGGCATCGCCTTCGCCGGTGTCGCGAAGTACCCGGCGCGCGTGAAGTGCGCGCTGCTGGGCTGGATGGCGTTCAAGGACGCAGTCGCACGAAGCCAGGGAGCAGCATGAGCACCGAAGATGTGGTCCGGGGAGCCGAAGGCATGCCGGTCTTCGAGCCCAAGGCTGACGTCGCCGCACTGGACGACGTGGAAGAAGCCATGCGCGACGTCGTGGACCCCGAGCTCGGCATCAACGTCGTCGACCTCGGCCTGGTCTACGACATCCACGTCGACGAGAAGAACGTCGCCACCATCGACATGACGCTCACCTCGGCGGCCTGCCCGCTGACCGACGTCATCGAGGACCAGACCCGCGCGGCCCTCACCGGCGGCACGGGCGGCGGCCTGGTGTCGGACTTCCGCATCAACTGGGTGTGGATGCCGCCGTGGGGCCCGGAGAAGATCACCGACGACGGCCGCGAGCAGCTGCGCGCGTTGGGCTTCACCGTCTGAGTTCCCAAGCTCTGGAACGGCGCGCATCCACCGGGTGCGCGCCGTTTCGCTTGAGTAGGATTAAATGCGTTGCACCGGTTTCCGGCCGTCGCATAACTTGTTCTCGTACCGATCGACGAAGACAAACGGAGGAAGACATGCTTGCCAAGGCGGAGCTTGCGGGATGGCGAATTCTCGCCCTCGTCGCCGGCGGTCTGCTGGCGCTGGCGTGGGGCTCCACGCCATGACCTGATCCCCAGGTCATGACCTCGGAGCCGCCCACGGAGAACGTGGGCGGTTTCTTTTTTGCACTGCGTGTGGAAAGCGCGGTGAATTGCCCCTGTAGCCCAACGGAAGAGGCAACGCGCTCAGAACGCGTCCGGTCCGGGTTCGAATCCTGGTAGGGGTACGACACAACCGAACAAAGGGGGACGCGCCGGCGCGCAGGTGATCCTTGCAAGATCGCCCCGGAGGGTTCGACACCCTCGTCTTCCACGCACGTCCCGTAGCTCAGCCCGGTGAGAGCGTCCGTCTGATACGCGGCAGGTCCCAGGTTCAAGTCCTGGCGGGACGACCACGCTACAAAGAACACGTGGACCACATCAGCAGAGCCGCGGCCGCGGCCGGCGCGTTGTTCCTCGACGAGCAGGGGCGCGTCCTGCTCGTCGAACCCACCTACAAGCCGTCCTGGGAGATCCCCGGCGGAATGGTCGAACCCGGCGAGACCCCGAGCGAGGCCTGCCGCCGCGAGGTCGAGGAGGAGCTCGGCCTCGTCCGGGAGACCGGCCGGCTGCTCGTCGTCGACTGGGCGCCCAAGGACGGCCATGACCGCATCCTGTTCATCTTCGACGGCGGCACGCTCTCCGCGCACGACCCCATCCGGCTCCAGGAGGAGGAGCTCCGGTCGTACGAGTTCGTGCCGCTGCACCTCGCCGGGCACCGACTCGTTCCGCGCCTCGCCGTCCGGCTCGCCGAAGCGTTGCGGGCCAAGGAGTCCGGAGACACCCGCTACCTCGAACACGGCCGGCTCTAGCCACCGATCACACGGGCGCGGTCTGCGCCACCAGCAGGCCCACCACGTCGTCGAGCCGCCCGCGCCGCGCGAACGCACGGCGTTGCCGCACCGCCCCCGTGCCGTCGAGCAGCAACCGGTCGATGCCGTCGCTCACCATCTGGTAGTCGCCGGCGAGCTCCAGCGCCGGCCGGATCCACCGCAGCAACGACGCCACGATCGACGACATGGGCGTCGGCGCGCCCGTCACCGGATCGATGCCGAAACCCTCCAGGCCGTCGCGCGCGGCACGCCACAGCGCGACCTTCAGCAGGTGCGGCGGGATGTTCGGTGCCATCGCGCCCGAACTCAGCGCGGTGGTGGCGATTCCGCGCACCAGCGCCGCCATCAGCACCGCCTCCTCGACGGTCGGCGCCACGTCGCAGACGCGCAGCTCCAGCGTGGGGTGGCGGGCGGAGAGCCGGACGTCCCAGTAGAGCATCCCCGCGTCGATCGCCGCGCCGCTCGCGACGATCTCCTCCCGTGCCGCGTAGTACTCGGCCGCGTTGTCGAAGTGCGGCGGCGCACCCGAAGTGGGCCAACGGTTCCAGACCACGTACCGCCAGCTCGCGTAGCCGGTGTCACCGTCGAGCCAGTACGGCGAGTTCGCGCCCAGCGCCAGCAGCGCCGGCAGCCACGGGCGCAGGTGGTTGCTCACGAAGATCTTCGACTCGTCGTCGGGCAGACCCACGTGCACGTGGCAGCCGCAGATCGCGAGGTCGTTGGTGAGCGCGCCCATCTCCGCCGCCATCCGGTGGTAGCGCGGGGAGTTCGTCAACGGCGTCGGCATCGTCAGCCCCAGCACGGGCGTGCCGGTCGCGGCCAGCCGGGCGTCGTGGCGCTCGGCCCGTTCGATCAGCGCACGGCGCGCGACGGCCAGCTCGTCGCGCAGCTCGCCCATGTCGGTGCACACACCGCTGGCCGATTCCACCTGGTATTGCGCGATTTCCGGCTGGAGGTCCACCGCGAACCCGTCCGCTCCGGCGAGCACTTCCTTGGCACGGTTGGCCAAATGGCCCGTGGAGGCTTCGACGAGGACGAACTCCTCTTCCACCCCAACGGTGAGAAGGCCGTCCATGCTCGTGCGTTGCGCTGGTACCGATTGAGTTCTGCTGCCGACCTGCACGCCGAACCTCCAGTGCACTGAGTAGCGCCCTCGATGCTATGAGTAATCGAAGGGCCGCACAGGAGGCGTTCGGTTGTACTTGTCAACTCACCGCGCGTTGCGCGACACCCCGCAGCACGTCACGTCGTTCGCTGCCCGGCCGGCCCATCACCCAGCTGGATCCGGCGAGCGACTTCGCGTGCTCCTTGACTGGTGCCAGCAACCGCGACACCTCGCGATACGACCCCACTGATCCCGGGGCACAGATAAGGGTCGCAAGAGAGAGGGTCACGTGTCGTCCCTCCGCCGTGTATGGCTTGTCGAGCAGACGAGCACTCAGCGGAACCGTCTCGTCGAGCCCGGCGAGGAGGAGGAAGTCGTCACCGCCGACGTGCCCGACCTGCACACCGGGGAACGCGTGCGCGAGGTCCGCCAGGTCGTGCCCGATCTCGCGGATCAGGTCGTCGCCCGCCGCGAACCCGACCGTGTCGTTCACCAGCTTGAAGGCGTCGACGTCGAGCCACGAGACCGCGAAGATCTCGGCTGCCTCGATGCGTCGTTCCACTTCCTTCGCCACGGCGTCACTGCCCGGCAGACGCGTGAGCGGGCTCAACGCCGCCGCCTGCTCCACCTTCAGCTCCGCAACGCCACGGACCACGTCCGCCACACGAACCACGCCCATGCACCGCTCGTTGTGGTCCACCAGGATCAGGTCGTCGTTGGTGCGTTCACGGTTCGCACCGGCCACTACGTCCAGAAGGTCGAGCGCCGACGCCTCCGTGCCGATGACGTGCGGCTTGTCCGCGAGACGCGCCGCCTCGCGCTTGGCGTGCAACGCGTGCCCGTACGGCCCGGTGACCGCGAGCAGGAACCGGTTGCGGTCCACCGACCACCGCGGGCGCCCCTCGTCGTCGACCAGCACGACACCCGTGATCGACGGCTGCGTCACGAACACCTCGCGCACCTCGTCGCTCGTGGCGTGTTCGGGCAACGTCGTCGCGGGGTGCAGGAAGTCGGTCACCCGCGGACCGGTGGTGTTGCGCCGGATCTCCCCGGTCTCCGTGACGGCCTCGGGCGCGATGCGGGCGTTCACGGCCGGCCGCCGCTGCGGGGGAGCGAGGAGCTTGCCCTGCGCGTGCCCCACCCCGAGCTTGCGCAGGTACGTCAGCTCCGCCTCGGTCTCCACGCCCTCGGCGACGACCTGCCCGCCCGTGTACTCGCCCAGGTGCACCAGCGACCGCACCAGCGCACCCCGTGCCGGGTCCTCCGGCAACGAGCGGACGATCTCGCGGTCGAGCTTGATGAAGTCGGGTGAGGCGCTCGTCAGCAACCCGAGCGGCACGTCGCCCTCGCCCACGCAGTCGAGCGCGATGCGGAAACCGTTGTTGCGCAACGTCTGCATCCCGCGCGCGAGGCGGCCGCGGTTGGCGCGCGAGTACGGCTCGCCGATCTCGACGACGACGCTGTCGGGCGAGCGGCGGGCGTCCCGCAGCGCTCCGTAGAGCGGGCCCATGACCTCGGGCCTGTCGGCGACCGTGATCGCGAGCAGGTTCACGTGCAACGGCAGCATGAGGTCGAAGTCGGCGGCCGCCCGGACGGCGCGGCACGCGAGGCCGACGTCGGCGTTGGTCAGCAGGCCGGCCTGGAAGGCGGCCTGGAGGAGATCCTGCACGCTGCCGTCGTGCGGCCGGGCCAGGGCCTCCACCGCGACGACGCCCCCGGTGTTCAGGTTGAACAGCGGCTGGAAGGCGAACCTGACGTCATCCAGCAATGCGGGCACGCTTCTGATCGTGCCGGTGCGAACGACCTGCCACCAAGGGGGTTCACCAGGTGTTCACGATTTCGGCGACGAGCCGCCACGGTGCGGCTGCGCTCGGTGATCCGCTGGTCACGCCGGGGATCCGCTAAAAGATCAGCTTCTTCCTGAGCCAGCGCGGCGCGATCCGGAACAAAGCGGTCATCGCCGTCACCATTCCTTTCACGTCCTCCCGGCCGGACAGGTAGGCGCGCTGATGATTCGCGTCGAGCTGGAAGAACACCTCGAAGAAGTCCCGGGTCTCGTCGGCGTCCATCCGCAGCAGCACCTCCAGGCCGCGGCGGCGCATCGCGTGCACGATCCGCGCCTTCTTCGACCAGATGACGCGCTGCGGGTCCTCACCGGCCTTGACGGCCTGGGCGACCTTCGGCGCCAGGGTGAGGGACGTGGCGACGCTGTAGCCGGTGGCCGGGTGGATGAAGCCGGCACTCGCGCCGAACGCGAGCCCGTCGGCCTTCGGCGCGTCGAGGGGGAAGCGGACGCGTTCCTCCTGCGTGCCGGGAGCGAGCCGTGCGTGCAGCCGACGGCGGAGCTCGTCGAGCGGCGTCGCGGGACGGCCGGCCAGACACGTCTCCTCCACGAGAACGCGGTTGTCCCCCAGCGGGACCGTGTAGAGGAACGTGTCGCCGTTGCGCCAGTCCATCAACGTCGTCTCGGTGCAGTCCGACTCGATGATCGTCCCCACGGCCGTCTGCTCCGCACGGCCTTTACGCGCGCCAGTGGCGTTGAACGTGTAGCGCGCGTCCGTCGGACGTTGGAGGACGGTGACCGTGTCCGGGAGTGCGTGCAGACGCGCGTTGTCGAGGATGACGTACTCGCGGGGGATGAGGTGCTCTTCGCGTGCGTAGACGCGCACCACCTTGCTCGTGACCTTCGTGGGCGTGCCGTGGGGGAGCTCGTCCGCCCACGAGCCGTAGGTCGCCGTCCACACCCGTTCCGGCTGGCGGTCGACTATCGCCGTGTCGAGGCCTTCCTGGGCGCACGCACGTGCGAGTGCCCGTCCGGCCGGGCCGCCGCCGATCACCAGAACGTCGAACATGGCTCCAATGATCGACGTTGCGGACGAAGCCCACCGAATGAAGGCGGACTGTTCGGAGGGACGTGGGTCACACCGCCACGGCCGGACCAGGGCCGCAGCTCCCTGCCGGAAGTCGAACGCCCAGGTCAGCGGTGGTGCGGCTGTTGGTGGTACCCCCGATTTGGAGATCGAAACAGCCCCGTGTAATGTTCTCCATGTCAGAGCGAAGCGGGCCGGAAATACCAACCGGAACGGGCCTGGCAAAAAACCGGAGAAGAAGAGCCTCCTAGAGGACGATTTGACACCGGCGAGCAGGACCAAATAAGCTTCAGCAACACAAGCCCCGAGTGAAACTCTCCGGAAACGGAGTGAGGATCCGGTGAGCGCGTGTTCTTTGAGAACTCAACAGCGTGCCGAAACACAGCCAGTAATATGAATACTCCTCGTCAGGAGTATTCCTTTGAGTAGCAATACCAGATTGCCAGACATATTCCGTCTGGAGCGATCACAACGATCC
>NZ_DASVFL010000302.1:0-44582 GCF_036380075.1 Lentzea sp.
GCGAGCGTGCGCAGGTTGTCCGGCAACTGGGCGAAGTACAGGTCGAAGGCGTGGCGGTACCGGAGCCGGAACTCCTCCATGTAACGGAGGTCCTTGCCGCATGTGGCGAGGTACTGCACGAGGTCGATCTCGCTCGCCCGCACCTTGCCGAGTTCGATGTCGGACACCTTGCTCGGGTCCCAGCCGAGCTGGACGGCCATCGCCCGACCGGTGAACGACGTGCAGGACTCCCTCAGCCGGCGCAGCTCATCGCCGAGATCCCTGCTGAGCGGGGTGGACATGATCGCGGTCATTCCGCCGAACGTAAGCCTTGGGTCAGGTCCATGCATCGGCTCGTTCGAGTGAACCTTCTGCTAAAAGACACTGCCCCGAGCTGCGAAAACGTCCCCGACGGGCTGCGTCGAACCGAGGGCCAGCCGCAGCAGCACCCGAGCCTTCCGAGGGCACAACCACCCGGCCATCACCACCCCGCGGGCGATCAGGTCCGACTCGGACCCGACGAACCCGTAGGTGTCGCGGAACGTGGTCCCCGCCCCGGTCCGAGAAGCCACGACGACCGGGAACCGCGCTCGCGAGATCGCCTCCGCCATCCCCGCCGACACGTGCCCGACGCCGGAAGCCGCCACCACCACGCCGCGGACGTCGAGCCAGTCGAGCAGCGACCCGTCATCGTCCACAGTGGCCTCGACCAGCGGCACCACCGGCACGTCCAGAGGTCGCGGCAGAGCAGGCAGCCGGTGTGCCGGGTGGAAGTACTGCGGCGCGCCCTCCACCACCAGGCCGAGGGGGCCGGGGAACGCCTCGAAGGCGTTCGGGAGGCTGCTGTGCGTCTTGCGGACCCAGCGGGCGGCGTGGACGGAGTCGTTCAGGACCAGCAGTGCGCCGCGGCCGCGGGAGTTCGGGGCGCCGGCGACGGACACCGCGGCGGCGAGGTTGGCCGGGCCGTCAGGGCCGGGGAGTCCGGGGTGGCGCATGGCGCCGGTGACGACGAGGGGTTCGTCGTGCGGCCACAGGCAGTCGAAGAAGTAGGCGGTTTCTTCGAGGGTGTCGGTGCCCTGCACGATCACGACGCCCGACGCGCCTTCCGCAACCCTCGCGGAGGCCCAGTCGAAGGTCTCCAGCAGGGTGGTGAACGTCAGCGAGGCGCCGGGGATCGTGGCCAGGGTGGCGATCTCGCCGACCTCCAGGCCGCCGACCAGGTCGCGCGCGCCCAGGGTCGGTGACACCGCGCCGGAGCCCGTCATCGTGATCGTGCCGCCGAGCGATGCCACCGCCACCCGTGAGTCCATGGACTCACCCTAGAGCTACTGGCGCCAGTACGTGATGTTGCGGAAACGGGCCTCCGCGCGGCCGCTGCCGTGGTGGTAGACGCCGTTCTTGAAATAGCGCGTCGCCGGTCCCTCGTCGGGGTGGGTGAGTTTCAGGGCGCCGTTGTAGTAGACCTTCACGGTGCCCGTTCCGCCCGAGACGGCGGTGTGCTCGACGCGGATCTTGAACCATTTGTTGTAAATGCCGGTGGCGATGACCTGGTTGCTGTCCTTGCGCAACGAGCCGCCGTTGACGTTGGCGACGTTGAGCATGACGTCGGTCGCGCGGGTGCCGTCGGGACGGCTGCCGCGCAGGATCTGCACGACGGTCGGGCCGCTGACGCCGGACGGGATGTAGATCTCGCCCTCCCAAGCGCGCTGGCCGCTGGAGTACTCCTGGTTGAAGCGCATCTCGGTGCGCGGATCGGTCGGGCTGCCCTCGGTGTGGGGCTGGTCGTAGTCGTAGACCCACATCGTGTGCACGCCGCCTTCGAACTTGTAGCGGCTGCTCAGGGCGAGGTTGTAGGGCTTCTGGACGGTGTAGGTGTACGGCGCGGACGTCCATTGCGCGGACGGCGGCTGAGCGAGGGCCTGAGCCGCCGGGGCCACGACCAGGGGTGCGGTCAACGCCAGAGCGAGCACGGAGCGTCGCGTGTGGAGTGCAGGGGTTTCCACGGTGAATCCCTCCGACTTCCCTAAGTGGTCTGTACCACTCTGGGGGCAGGAAGGCGGAGGGATCAACACTTTCCGGGAATTCCGGAACAATGTTCAGATGGGCGAACTTTTCACATTCCTGAACGGAGCTCGTCGAAAGTCGGGAACTTCGTGGCGATGTCGCTGCCGGTGAAGTTGCCGATCCACCCGTCGTCGTCGTGGAAGAACCGGACCGACACGTAGTCGGGCTCGGTGCCCATGTCGAACCAGTGCGTCGTGTTCGCCGGGACGCTCAGCAGGTCGCCCGCCGTGCAGAACACCGCGTACACCTTGTCGCCGATGTGCAGGTAGAAAACACCCGCGCCGCGGGCGAAGTAGCGGTCCTCGTCGTCGTCGTGGGTGTGCTCGGCGAGGAACCTGTTGCGGAACTCGACGGCCTTCGCGCGGTACTCGTCGGTGTCGGCCGGGGTCATCTCCATCGCGTCGACGTAGCCGTAGCCCTCGGTCTCGCTGACGCGGGCGATGTCGGCCTTGAAGACCTCCAGCGCGTTCTCGGCGGTGACACCGTCCACAACGGACCAACGGCTGAAGCGCACGCCGTGCTCCTTGAGCGCGGTGGCGATCTCCTCGGCGTCGGTGGTGCGCAGCACGGTCTCCTCGGGGCCGGTCTCCGGCCACACGGTCAGCAGCGTCATGCGTTCCTCCCCGTAAAGATGTCTCGCGTCTCCACCTTGAAGCGCAGCAGCCACTCCAGGCATTCCAGGCGGTGCCTGGCCTGCACCAGGTCGTCGCCCCACACGTACACGCCGTGCCGCGCCACGATCAGCGCCGCGACTCCCGGGTCGAAGCCCTTCTCGAAGGCGTCGCCCAGCTCGACCATGTCCTGCGAGTTCGGCACGACCGGGACGACGACCTCTTCGTGGGCCTGGCGGCCGAACCCCTTGAGCATCTCCAGGTCCCGCAACACGACGCCGCCCGGCCAGTGCTCGGCGGCGACGACCGGTGCCAGTGCGTGGACGTGCACGACGGCGCCCGCTCCGGCGACGCGGGCGATCCTGGCGTGCAGGCCGGCCTCGGCGGACGGGACCTTGGGCGAGTCGACGGCGTTGCCGTCGGCGTCGATCACCACGCTGTCCTCAGCGGTGATCTCGCCCTTGTCGACGCCGCTGACCGTGACCGCGAGCCGGAGCGGATCACGTTGCAGCACAACGGAGAGGTTGCCCGAGGTGCCGCGCATCCAGCCCATCTGCGCGTAGCGGACGCACTCGCGTGCGAGCTCCGCGGTCACGAGAGCTCCCAGACCGTCGGGTGGGGCGTGAAGTCGGCGTTGCCGTACGGCTCACCGGCGCGCGCGACGCCGACCGTCTTCCAGCCCGCCTCCTGCGCCGCGTGCAGCTCGGCGGGGACGTCGCTGTAGAAGGTGATGTCGTCGGACTGGAGCGTCTCCGCGATCTTGTGGTACGACGCGGCCTCGCGCTTCGGGCCGGCGTTGACCGTGTCGAAGTGGTGCTCCAGCAACGGGGTCAGGTCGCCGTCGGTGGTGTGCCGGAAGAACGCGACCTGGCCCGCGACCGAGCCGCTGGAGAAGATCGCGAGCTTCACGCCGTCGTCGTGCCACTTGCGGAGGGCGGGGACGACGTCCGGGAAGAACTCCGCCACCAGGTCGCCCTGCGCGTAGCCCTGCTGCCAGACGAGACCCTGCAACGTCTTGAGGGGCGTGACCTTCTGGTCGGCGTCCATCCAGTCGTGCAGCGCCTTGACGACGTCGTCGTGGCCGGAGAGCTCCTTGATCTGCCGCACGGCCTCGGCGACGACCGGGTCGTCACCGTGCTGCTCGATCCACGGCCCGAGGCGCGGGCGCGCGTAGTCGTAGAGGACGACCAGCACCTGGTCCGTCGCGCTCAGCGTGCCCTCGATGTCGAGCACGACCCACTTGCTCACCGCTGTTCTCCCTCGTAGTACTTGTCCAGCTCGGCGGCGTGGAACACCCCTCGGTCCGTCACGACGTCCGTGACGAACCGCGGCGGCGTCACGTCGAACGCCGGGTACAGCCCCTTCACCCTCGGCGTGGCACTGGGCCTGCCGAGGACCTGCAGCACCTCGGCGCCGTCGCGGTACTCGATCTCGACGTGCTCGGTCGTGGGCGCCGCGTGGTCGGGTGCCTGCACCTGGGCGTGGAACGGGACGCCGAACGCGTGCGCGGCCACGGCCAGTCCGAGTGTGCCGACCTTGTTGACGACGTGCCCGTCCATGGTGACGCGGTCGGCCGCCGTGACCAAGGCGTCCACGGCACCGCTCTGCAGGACGGCCGCGCCCATGCCGTCGGTGATGAGCGTGGTGTCGACGCCCATCTCGACCAGCGTCTCCGCGGTGAGCCGCGCTCCCTGGAGGTAGGGGCGGGTCTCGGTGCAGAAGAACCTCAGCGTCTTGTCCTGGCGCTGTGCCGCGCGGACCGTCTCGGTCAGGTAGAGGTCGGCCCAGCAGTGGGTCATGACGGTGGCGTTGTCCTGCAACAGGTTCGCCGTGTGCTCCCCCAGCGCCCGGCTCTTGGCGCGGTACGCGCGGTCGCCCTCCAGCGCGCCTTCGAGCGCCTGCGAGACGTCCCGCGCGGCGTCCACGTGGTCGAGGACGATCTTGGTGGCCTTGCGCAGGGCGTTGTTAGTGCGCCTGGTGTTCTCGAGCATCGCGGCGGTCGTGGCGAGCTCGGCGCGCGCCTCGGGGAACGGCTTCCCTTCGAGGGTGCGGGCGTGCAGCACCATGCCGTAGAGGACCGCGAAGTACGGGCCCGAGGACTGGGTGACCATGTCCTCGATGGCCCGCGCGACGTCCCCGGCCGTCCGGCACAGCACCCAGTCGCGTTCGAACGGGAACTGGCGGCGGTCGAGGATCAGCACTCCGTCGTCGGTGAGCCGCACCGAGTCGGCGAGGACGGGCTGCATCAGCTGTACCCGGTGTGGGCGGGGCGCGCGCCGGTCAGGAAGTTCTCGCCGACCTCGCGTGCCTTGTAGACGACCGGGTCGTGCAGCGTGAGCGTGCGGGCGTTGCGCCAGAAGCGGTCCACTCCGTACTTGGCGGCCGTGCCGCGTGCGCCTACCTGCTCGAAGATCCGGCTGGTGACCTCGTTGACGAGCTTGGTGCTGACGACCTTGGCCTCGGAGATCGTCACCGCGACCTCGCCGCGCTTGGCCGGGGTGAGGTGGCGGCCGAGCTCGGTGGCCTCGTGCAGCTGCCGCGCGGCTTCGTCGGCGAGCAGCCCGGCGGCCCTGGTCTGCGACACCATCTCGCCGTACGCGGCGACGATGTACGGGTCCTCGGTGGCCGCTTCGACACCGCTGACGAACCACGGACGGGTCTTCGTGCGCGTGTAGTCGGCGGCTTCCGCGAGGGCCCCCTCCGCCAAGGCCACGTAGAGCTGCGCGAGCACGAGCTGGAAGCCGATGGCGGCGAGGCTGAGGCGCTGGTCGTCGCCGGTCGGCTGGACGCCGAGGACCTCGGTCACCCGGACGTCCTCGAAGCTGACGCCACCGGACGCGGTGAGGCGCTGGCCGATGTTGTCCCAGTCGTCCAGGTAGGTGATTCCGTCAGCCTTGCCGTCGAGCAGGAACGTGAGCTTCTCGCCGTTGTCGGTGCGGGTGGCGCTGACGACGAGCCGGTCGGCCACGGCGGCACCGGTGGCGAACGTCTTGCGGCCGTTCAGCGTGTAGCCGTTCTCCGCGGGAGTGAGCTCGAGTGCCGCGTCGAGGGGGTTGCTGACGCCGGCCCAGAACTGGCCGGGAGCCTTGCCGAACGGGACGTCGAACAGGCCGCTGCGCCAGATCTGCAGGTAGTGGTACCCGAGGAGGTGCCCGATGTTGGCGTCGGCGGCACCGACGACCCGGCCGATCCGCTGCTGGGTGGCCCAGTCGTCGACGTCGAGCAGGCCGCTCTGCCGGAGCAGTTCCACCTCTTTGGCGGGTGGCTGGTTGGCCCGGTCCCTGTCGGCCGCGTCGGACCTGAGCGTCGCCGCCACGTCGTGCGCGACGTCCAGCCAGTTCGTCATCCCTGCTCCTCTCGGTGGTACCCGGTTCAACTTACTTCGTCACACCACCGGGCTAACCACGATGTGAGAGACGTCGTCCGCTGGCAGACTGCGCCGCGCACCCCGCTGTGGCGGGGACCGGCACCTAGGGAGCAACAGGTATGGCGCAGGGCACCGTGAAGTGGTTCAACGGCGAGAAGGGCTTCGGGTTCATCGAGCAGGACGGCGGGGGTCCGGACGTCTTCGTGCACTACTCGCAGATCCAGGGCAACGGCTTCAAGTCGCTCGAGGAGAAGCAGCGCGTGGAGTTCGAGATCGGCCAGGGTCAGAAGGGACCGCAGGCGCAGGCCGTCCGCGCCGTCTGAGTCCGCTTCCGGGGCCCGCTCGGCTGTCCGCCGGGCGGGCTTCTTCATGCCCCGGTTCACGGCCCGGACCGCGCGCCGAAAATTGTCAGACCCGTCTGCCATGGTGGTTCCAGTGGTGGTCAGCAGGACCACCAGGACCGAAAGGCCGGTAGCTGACGTGCGCGTCGTCGCCTCGTTCCACGGTGAACGCCAGAACCGCTCTGCTCGCGTGGGCGGGTCGCACGTCTCGTCGCCCGGTCAGGTTCCCGGCAACCAGCGGCCGGGAGCGGCGGGAGCCGTTTTACGGCCTTCGAACCGCCGGCCGTAGGGCATTCGGAGGACGGCTCAGACGCTCGCTTCGTGAGAGCCGAGCGCCTTCAGCAGCAGGTCGATCTCGCGAGCGCGCGAGCTTCCAGGTGGCACTGCCCTCCGAAGGCCTCGCAGACTCGGCTCCAGCTTCGGCGTGACCTGCGAGGAGTCGCTGAGGCCAGCCAGCACCCGCAACGTCTTGATCGCCCAGTACTGGTTGAAGGCGGTCGGTTCGTGGGCGAGAACATCGATCACGACGTCGATGCGTTCGGTGTCGGGTCGTCCGTGGAGCCCTGCGTAGCCGGTCAGCCGCCGGTCCTGGTCCTCGTCTCGAAGAGCTGCTTCCACGTTGAACGCCGATTCCCATCCAGCGGCGACGATCATCGCGCCGAACAGCTGGTCCATGAGATCCGTCCGGCTGTCCGAGCGCGGCAGTTGTCGCAGACGGCGCATCTCACGAACCAGTTCGTCCAGCGTGGGAAGGTGCCCGGCCGCCTGGCGGTCCGGTACCGAGTTGCCCACCTGGGCGGCGCCCAGGGCGGCTTGGGCGACGCTGGAAACGTCGTCGACACCCGCCTTGCCCTCTGCGGCGACCTCCTCCACCCGCTCCTCGAGTTGCCGGTACTTCAGCTTGAGACCCCCGGGCAGCTCGAGACTTTCCAGCAAAGTGCCCAACCACGGCACCAACGCGAGCCCCAGCAACAACACGGTGGTGGAGTCGATCTTGGCTGCCGGCCACACGACGTGCACCGTCGCAGCAGCGATCGCCGCGCCGGAGATGACGTAGCCGAACCGCCTCGGCCTGTTCCCCCTGGCCACCACTGCTCCTCCTCAACCGACGAGTGGGCACTCCGTCGTTCTGCAGAGGGCAGTCGGAGAAGAGAGGACGACTGTTAACGATCCTGGCCCTGAGTGCAGGAACTTCACCTGCAAGGCCGAATGAAGCGGGCGCCGCGACCCGTCGGCCGCGACGCCACCGCTTCCCGCCGCGGGACGGGCGGAGAGGGCGCTCACGGACCACGTGTGGTCCGTGAGCGGAGTGGCAACCGAGGGAGTCGAACCCTGCGCGGCTTGTGAAGGCGGCGCCCGAGGTACCGGCCCTAACCCTTCGGCTGGGCGACGGCTGCCGTGGAGTTGTACCCAGCAAGAGCTGGTCACTTCGCGTGGGATACCCGAACTGTTAAACGACCACCCGCCTGAAACGGTTTCATGTTTCAGCCGGATGGATGACGCTGGTCACATGCGACGCCTCCCTGCCATCGCAGCCCTGCTGCTCCTTCCGCTGATCTCTCCCCTGGTGCCCTCGGCCAACGCGGCTCCGTCGGGCACGTTCTACGTCACCAGTGTCGGCACCGGCCTCAACGTCGCCCAGAGCGGCGGTGGAGTGGAGCTGCACCGACCCAAGGGCAACGAGGACCACCAGCAGTGGCGATTGAGCGACAGGAGGTTCGAGAACGTCGACTCGCCGGGTCAGTGCATCACCCGTGCGCTCACCATGGGTTCGTGTTCACAGGGGGATGCGGTTCACAGCCCCGTCCAGTTCGGTGACCAGTGGGAGTTCTTCAGCCTCGGCGGTCAGTCGCGCTGGTACCTGACGCCGGTCACCAACCCGACCGAGCCGATGCCGGCCGACCCGCGCCTCGACCAGATGACGTTCCTGACCGCCCACAACGCCTACGCGAACGGGGTGGACGGCGGGTTCGCGCCGCCGTTCGTCAACCTCGCCAAGAACCAGACGCGCGGCATCGTGCAGCAGCTCGGTGATGGCGTGCGCGGGTTCATGCTGGACATCCACCAGACCGCGGACGGCGCGATCCTCTGCCACAACAGCTGCACGCTCGTCAGCAAGCCGGTGGCGCTCAACGTCGACGTCCAACGGATCGTGGACTTCCTCAAGAACAACCGCGGCGAGATCATCACGGTCTTCCTGGAGGACTACGTCGACGCGAACACGCTGCGCGCCGAACTGCGCAAGGTGCAGGGCCTGAACGACGTCCTCTACCGCGCGGAGGGAGTTCAGCAGAACGGGTGGCCGACGCGCAGCCAGCTCCAGAACAGCGGCAAGCGGCTCATCATCTTCACCGATCACGGAAAGGACGGCCGGGAGGACAGCGGCGTTCTGTACCAGAAGGACTGGACGGTCGAGAACTACTGGTCGATGGGGTCGGGCCTGGGCACGTCCGACTGGTCCTGTTACAGCCGATGGGATGAAAAACCGCTCACGGCCACGGGCAGCTTCCAGCCGTTGTTCGTCATGAACCACTTCCGCGACGTCCCGATCTCCGGCACGGCCACGTCGGACAACGGCAAGCTCGCGAACAGGGCGCAGCAGTTCTGCCAGCCCGCGGCGCGGAAGAAGCCGAACTTCCTCGCGGTCGACCTCTACCACCTCGGCAACGCGGCCGCGGCGGTCAGCCAGCTCAACTCGTACGTATATAGGGCGTAGCCCAAATAGTGGGAGTTGTACGCTCCGCGCATGGCCTCGATCCTGTTCACGCGCGGAGCGCCCTCTCTCGACATCATCGACCAGGAGGGTCTGCGCGAAGCGGCGCAGAAAGCCTTCACGGACGACCCCGGTGGCACGTTCGCGTACGGCACGAGCGTCGGTTACGTGCCGCTGCGCACGTGGCTCGCGGAGCAGCACGGTGTCGAGCCGGAGCAGGTCCTCGTGACCAACGGGTCGATGCAGGCCGACGCGTTCCTGTTCGAGCTGCTCGTGCAGCCGGGCGACGACGTGGTGGTCGAGGCGCCGACCTACGACCGCACGCTGCTGAACCTGCGCCAGCGCGGCGCGAAGATCCACGCGATCGAGCTGGAGACCGACGGCATCAACGTCGACGCGCTGGAGAAGCTGCTGGAGAGCGGTGTGCGGCCGACGCTCGCGCACATCATCCCCAACTTCCAGAACCCGGCCGGCTACACGCTGTCCGAGGCCAAGCGCGCGCGGCTGCTCGACCTCGCGGCCAAGTACGACTTCGTGCTGTTCGAGGACGACCCGTACATCAAGGTGCGGTTCGAGGGCGAGGCCCTGCCGACGATGCTGTCGCAGGACACCGGCGAGAAGGTCGTCTACGCGTCGTCGTTCTCGAAGACCATGGCGCCCGGCATCCGCTGCGGCTACCTGGTCGGCCCGAAGGCCGTCATCAAGAAGATCCAGGACATCGCCACCACCACGTACATCTCGCCGAACATGGTGGCGCAGTCGATCGTGAACTCGTACTGCCGTTCGGGCCGTATCGAGGAGTCGGTCGTGAACGTGCAGAAGCAGCTGCGCGCGCGTCGGGACGCTCTCGTCGCGGCACTGCAGCGCGAACTGCCCGAGGCCGTCTTCACGGCACCGCAGGGCGGCTACTTCATGTGGGTCGAGCTGCCGGGCGTGTCGATCGAGAAGCTCGCGCCGGTCGCGAAGGAGCACGGCGTCGAGTTCGTGAAGGGCTCCGACTTCCTGCTGGAGGGCGGCGACAACGAGATCCGCCTCGCGTTCTCGGGTGTCACGCCGGAGCAGATCGACGAGGGCATCACCCGCCTCGCGGCTGCTGTGCGCTCACTTTCCTGATCTGCGCTTCCAGGTGTTCCGGCAGCTCACGACGCTGCCGGAGCGCCTGGCGCAGCCGGGGCAGCGCCGCCCGGAACGCCCGCGGGTCCTTCAGCGACGCCGCCAGCGCGCTGCCCACCGGCCGGCGCATCCACGACGCCAGCACGGCGTTGCGCCGCTCGACGATCGCCCCGTCCGGTGCCCGCTCGGCCGCCGGGTGGTGGTGCGCCACCACGTCCTCGACGTAGCAGAGCGCCCACCCCGCCGCCGCGAGGTCCCACGACAGCAACGTCTCCTCGCCGCGGAAGAACAACACCGGGCTGAACCCGCCCACGTCCAGGAACGCCTGCCGCCGCACGACGGCCGAGCAGGCCATGAACCCGAGCACCGCGGGGCCCGCGACCCCTTCGCCCAGCGGGCTGTCGCGCAGCAGCGGCGTGATCGGGTCGGGTCTCTCCGACGGGCCCACCAGCGTGCGTGCCGCGATCACCGCCAGGTCCGGGTGCTGGTCGAAGATCCGCTCCGACCGTTCGAGCGCGTCGGGAGCCCACCACGAGTCATCGTCGGCGAACGCCACGAACGGTGTCCGCGCCGCCTGCACGCCGAGGTTGCGCCCGGCCGCGCCGCGGTTCACGGCCGATTCCAGCAGTAGGACGTGCGGGAACTCCTTGCGCACACGGGAAACCGTGTCGTCGGTGGACGCGTTGTCGACCAGGATCACGGGCACCGCGAGCTCGCTGAGGCGCGCGAGCGTGCGCATCAGGCTGCCCGCGCGGTTCTGCGAGGCGACGACGACGGTGGTCCGGGCCATGCCAGTCGTCTACCCCGGCAGACGCCATCGACACTCTGACAGTAGATGACATGAAATATGGCAGTAACTGACAGTTTGGGTTAGGTTGGCGCCGTGGACACGCTCACCACGCGCGCCGCGAAGGACCTGCGCACCCGCCTCGCGATCCAGGAGGCGGCCATCGCGCTGTGCCTCGACCAGGGCTTCGCCGCGACGTCGACCAGGGCGATCGCCGACCGCGCCGGCATCTCCGAACGCACGCTCTTCCGCACGTTCGGCACCAAGGCCGCGATCTTCTGGTACGACGCGTTCCTCAGCCGGGTCGTCCGCGCGCTCACACCGGATCCGGACCCGGTTGCCGCGCTGGTCGCGGCGCTGCGCACGGCCGTCGACTCGATCACGCCGGAGCAGTGGGCGCTGGAGCTGGGCCGGCGGGCCGTGATCGTCCGGGAGCCGGACCTCATCGCGACCGGCACGCAGGAGCTGAACACCGGCGCGGCGCAGATCGCCACGATCCTCACGCCGCCGCTCGCCTCCCCCGCCCAGGCCTTCGACCTGGTGCTCTTCGCGCGGTTCGCGGTGGCGGGCTTCGGCGTCGTCCCGGTCCACGCCGACACCACGCCCGCGGACTGGGGCGCACGACTGGAACGGGTGGTGCACAAGGCCGCCCACGGCGCGTTGGAGCGGTCATGAAGCTGCCGAACCTCATCACCGACCCGAACACGCTGGCGGGACTCAGCCACGACGAGGCGGAGTGGGCGCCGGCGGGCACCCCGTTCGCCGCGTTCCGGCCGCGGTCCACAGAGGACGTCCAGCAGGCCGTGCGGGCCTGCGCCGGGAACAACGTCCCGATCGTGCCGCGGGGCGCGGGCACGGGGTTGTCCGGCGGTGCCAACGCCGTCGACGGCTGCCTGGTCCTCGACCTCAGCCGGATGGACCGGATCGTCGAGATCGACCGGGAGAACCTGCTCGCCGTCGTGCAGCCGGGCGTCGTGAACGACGACCTGAAGAAAGCCGTTGCGGCGCAGGGACTCTGGTACCCGCCGGACCCGGCGAGCTCGCCGTGGTCGACGATCGGCGGCAACGTCTCGACCAACGCGGGCGGCCTCTGCTGCCTCAAGTACGGCGTGACGCGCGACTACGTGCTCGGCCTGGAAGTCGTGATGGGCGGCCCGGTCGCGTACGGCACGGCGGTCAGGCTCGGCCGGCGCACGACCAAGGGCGTGGCGGGCTACGACCTGACCAGCCTGCTCGTCGGCTCCGAGGGCACGCTCGGCGTCGTCACGGAGATCACCCTGCGGCTGCGGCCCGCCCCGGCTCCGTCCGCCACCGTCGTCGGCGCCTTCCCCGACCTCGTCTCCGCCGGTCGGGCCGTCGCACTGGCCACGAGCCGCGGTCTTCAGCCGGCGGCGCTGGAACTGGTCGACCGCGCGTGCCTGCAGGCCGTCGAGGACTGGAAGCACCTGGGCATCGAGCCGGACACCGAGGCGATGCTGCTGGCCCGCGCCGAGACCTCCGACGACGCCGACGGCCTGGCCGCGGCCTTCACCGACGCGGGCGCAGTCTGGACCGAACGCTCCACCGACTCGACCGAGGCCGAGGCCCTCTTCGCGGCCCGCCGCCTCGCCTACCCGGCCCTCGAACGCCTGGGCCCGCTGCTGACCGAGGACGTCTGCGTCCCGCGGTCCGCGGTTCCCGCGATGCTCGCCCGCATCGTCGAGATCGGCGCACGGCACGGCGTGCACATCGCCACCATCGCGCACGCGGGCGACGGCAACCTGCACCCGTTGCTGATCACCCCGCCCGGCGACGACAACGCGCGCGTCGCGGCGCAGGCGGCGTTCGACGACATCATCGGCCACGCCCTGGAGCTGGGCGGCACCGTCACCGGCGAGCACGGCGTGGGCCTGCTCAAGCGCGACGGCATGATCCGCGAGCTCGGCCCCGACGTGCACGCCGTGCAGCAGGCGGTCAAGGCCACCCTCGACCCGCTGAACCTGTTCAACCCCGGCAAGGCCTAGTGCGGTGGCCCCAATCCTCCCCGGGGTGCGCACGGCCCAGGTGGACGCCACGCGGCACCTCCCCCCCGCCCCCGTACCACCAGTACGAGGACGTGGGGGAGGCACCACGATGCATCGCCCTGGACCGGTCGCAACCCGGCAAGGGTTCGTGACCACCGCACTAGGAGACCACGCATGCGCGTAGCGGTAGA
Organism: Lentzea sp.; assembly: GCF_036380075.1. Lineage (NCBI taxonomy): Bacteria > Bacillati > Actinomycetota > Actinomycetes > Pseudonocardiales > Pseudonocardiaceae > Lentzea > Lentzea sp. The sequence continues at coordinate 13,170 of NZ_DASVFL010000302.1, forward strand.
GGGCGGCGACCTGGCCGTCGAGGTCCACGACGGCGGCACCGCACCGGTGCTGGCCATCCACGGCGTGAGCGGCAGCCGCAAGCTGTGGAACTGGGTGGCAACCCACGACATCACGCTCGTCACGCCGGACCTGCGCGGTCGCGGCGACAGTTCGAACCTGGCGGGCGCCACGATCAAGCAGCACGCCGACGACATGGTCCGCGTGCTCGACGCCTTGGAGCTGGACTCGGCAACCGTCGCCGGCATGTCCATGGGCGGCTATGTGGCCGTGGACCTGGCTGTGCGCTATCCGGACCGAGTGCGCGCGCTCGTCCTCGTGGACGGCGGCCTCCCCATGCCCGCCCACGCCCAACTGACCGAGGAAACCCTCACGGCCGTGATGGCCCCACAGCTGGCCGCTCGTCAACGCACGTGGACGCTCGACGACTATCTGGCGGTACACGCCACGCTCAACCCGCTTACCGACGTCACCGACCCGTTGATCCGCGAGTACTACGCCCACGACCTGACCGCCGACGGTCACCTGAGGCTGTCCGCGGAGACCTTGGCAGCCGACACCAAGGACGTCGTCTTCGGCTCGTCGCGCTGGCAGGAGCTGACCGTGCCGACGTGGTTCGTGCACGCCGAGTGGAGCACCGGCCCGGACTCGCCGCCGGCCTACAGCGTCGAACGGGCCCACGCCTACGCCTCGGAACTCGCGGTGTTGCACGAGCCGGTGCTGATCACCGGGGTGGACCACGGCGGGACCGTGATGACCGCGGCGGGCGCGGCCGTGACGGCGGAGGTGCTGGCCGAGGCGCTGAAGCACGCGGCGAACTGAGCAACGCGCCACACCCGGTGGACCCGGCGCCGGCCCCGAGATAGTGTGTACACCAATGATTAGTACACCAAGCATCCCGGAGAACCCGCTCGAGCTCGAGCGTCAGGTTTGTTTCGCCCTCGCCGTGGCATCCAGGACCGTCATCGCGGTCTACCGCCCCATCCTGGAGCCGTTGAACCTCACGCATCCCCAGTACCTGGTGATGCTGGCTCTGTGGGAGAGGTCGCCGCGCACGGTGAAGGACCTGAGCGGCGTCCTGCAGCTCGACCCCGGCACCCTCAGCCCGCTGCTCAAGCGGCTGGAGGCCATCGGGTACGTCGAGCGGCAGCGGGACAGAAGCGACGAGCGGGCCCTGGCGCTGACCCTGACCGAACAGGGGCAGGAGCTCAGGAGGGAGGCTTTGAAGATCCCCTTCAAGGTCGTGGAGCAGCTGGACATGACGTTCGAAGAACTCGCGCAGCTGAACCAGGTGCTGCACAAGGTGATCGCGAAGGCCACGCGGTGAACCCCGCGCTGAAGGCCTGGTACTACGCGGGAGGCAGGCTTCCGCAGAAGTACAGGGAGTTCGTCTACGACGACGTGACCGGTCCGAAGTGGTTGCTGCGGTTCACGGTCCGCAGCCTGGTGCAGGTCACCCCGCTGACGGCGGCCATCACGCTGGCGCTCGTGTTCTGGCTCGGGTCGCCGTGGCCGCTGGCAGTCGCGTGCGGTGGGCTCGGTTTCGTTGTAGGACTGTACTTCGCGCTGTCCTACGCGCCCGAGAGCGTGGACCACCGCCTCACCAAGTACGGGTATCCACGAGGGTCGGCGACCGCTGGTCGCCGCGAGAGAAACGCCGTGCGGGACCGCGACCGGCAGGCGAAGTACGACGCGGTGTGGCGGCGATCCGAAGGGTAGGGACCACCCATGGCCTTGTTGAGCGACCAGTTCCGGTTCACGAGGCCACAGGTGCTCACGCTGACGGCCGGGGTGCTGCAGCTGGCGTTCGGGTGGCTGGACCTGTTCAGGTTGGACCCGAACTACCACATCATCCAGATCGGCGTCGGGGTCATGGGCATCGTCATGGCCTGGCGGCCCGACACCGCGCGGATGTACGGACTGGTGCTGTTGCTGGGGTTCGGGATCTCGGCGTTCTCCCTCGACGACGTCACACCCGAGGGGTTCCTGCAGATCCGCACGGCGGTGATCGGGCTCGTGATCACGCTGGCCAGGCCGGCAAGGGCAGATCGGAAGTAGGCGCGGCGGAGATGGACAGCAGCGACGTCAGCGTCGCGTAGCCGGAGTCCAGCAGTGCCGCGTCGGTGCCGGGATCCGGCTCGTCCTCGGAGTACACGTGGACCAGCTCGACCTCGTTCTCACCCACGTCGTCCACCCGGCTCTGCACGGTGCCGAAGCGCGCGAGGTCGGCCCAGCGGAGTCCTTGCACGTCAACGGTGTTCGGCACGTTCAGCGAGAGCACCGTCGCGGCGGGCATGTCGAGCAGCACCGGCAGGACGGCGCGCACGGCCTCGCCGGCCTTGTCCCACAACGGTTCGGGCCCGTCCAACCCCACGTCGAGCGAGACGGCCAGCGCCGCGACGTCGTTCAGGTGGGCCGTCAGCGCCGCGCCGACGGTGCCGGAGTGCAGGACCGCGCGGCCCACGTTCGCGCCGAGGTTGATGCCGGACAGCACCACGTCGGGCTTGCCGCCGAAGCCTCCCCGGCAGGCGATCAGCGAGATCAGCCCGGGGTGGGCCGCGACGGCCCAGGCCTCCGCGTTCAGTCCGGGCAACGTGCGGCGCGCGCTGACCACACGGCCGGTGTCACCGACGGCCGCCACCGAGGCGCTCGTGCCGCTGGCCTGCGTGGACGGTGCCGCCACCACCACGTCCAGTCCGCACGAGACCGCGGCCGACGCCAGGGTCAGCAGACCGGGAGAGTCGATTCCGTCGTCGTTCGTGATCAGCGCCCGCATCCGCTCATTCCTCGATCGGCTCCAGTTCCACGCGCTTGCTCAGCTCGCGCACGGCTTCTCCCCCGCCACTGCCGAGGCCGTGCCGGGTCACGTTCACCGCGCCCGCCGCCGCGCCGAGCTTCACCGCGTCGTCCAACGACATACCCAGCGCGAGGCCGGCTGAAATCCCCGCGGTCATGGAGTCGCCGGCGCCCCGCGTGTCGACGGGCTCCAGCTTCGGCATCCGCACCAGGTAGAGCTTGTCCTCCAGCAACGCCAACGCAGGTTCGTCGGCCCGTGAGACGACCACGCCGTGCACGCACGACTTCGCGATCTCCCGCGCCTTCTCGATGAGCTTGGCCAGATCCTCCTCGCCGAGCTCCTCGTGCGAGACCTTCACGACGTGCGGGCCGCCGCGCACGGCCTCGGCCAGCCGGTCGCCCGCCAGGTCCACGATCACGCGGCAGCCGTTGTTCGTCAGGTCGGAGGTGAGCCGGAAGTACGTCTCGTGCGGCAGCACGCGGTCGTCGGACGGCCCGCTGAGCACCGCCGTGCCCGCGCGGATGCCCTCCAGCAACGCCGACTCGTACACGTCGTCGAGCTCGTGCCGCGACAGCGCGTCGGGCAGCATCTCGACCATCTCGGAACGGCTGCCGTCACGGCGATCGTGCACGTAGGCGCCGTTGCGCGCGGCAACGTCCCGCGCGTGCAGCTCGACGTGTTCACCTTCTAAGAGGGTCTTCAGCACACGGCCTGTCTCGCCGCCGAACGTCGCGCAGACGACGGCTTCGACGCCCAGCGCGGCGATCATCCTGGACTGCCAGAAACCCTGGCCGCCGGCGTGCAGGTGCACGTCCGGCTCACCGTCGAGGTCCTCGACGGTGACGGTCAGCTGAGGGGAAGGGGCAAATACGGCAACTCGGGCATCCACGACATCCTGATACCCCAAGGGGACGGGCGATATTCGCCCGTCCCCTTCTAGTTCACGCGCCGGAGCCCCCGGTCGGGTCGTCCCCGTCCTGTGGTGGTGGCGCGCCGCCGGGCCCCATCTTCTCGTCGGCGCGCCACTCGCCCGGTTCCGTCATCTCGCGGTACTCGTCGACCTCCTGGGGCGTGGGGTCGACACCCGCCTCTTCCGCGAACTCCTCGGCCACTTCTGGATCAGTCATGACCCGCGAGTACCCCGAACGGCTCAGCAAACGCCGTCGTCGCGCCAGACGCCCCACTGGCCGGTGGTGCCGGGCTCCTCGCCCTGCGTCCACCACTTCGCGGTCCACCTGTGGCCGCCGTGCGAGACCGCGTCGCCGCCGTTGTAGACCTTCGAGCGCTCCCACGCGGGCTGCGCGCACGGGCCGGGCGGCGGGCCGCCGGTGTCCCACGGCACCTGCGGCGACCGGTAGAAGTTGATGCCCATGGTCGTCCAGCGCGGGGCCTGGTTGCCCAGGCGCACCTTGAACTGGTCCCAGTTGTGCGTCGACCACGGCGACCAGCCGAGCTCGGCGTGCCCGGCGAGCCGCGGGAACGCCATGAACTCGATGTCGCGCGAGGTCACCAGCGTTTCCGTCCACAGTGGAGCTTCGACGCCGAACACCGACGACTCGAAGACGCCGCTCAGGTGCGTGCCGGGGTTCCAGTTGTAGGCGTCCTGGACCTCGATGAGACCGGCCCACGACAGGCCCAGCGGCGTGCTGGAGTTGTACTTCTGGTCGATGTACGCCTTGTTGGCGGGCGACATGATGACCTTGTTGCCACGCGCCGCCGCTGCCTGCACCACCGCGTTGGACGTCGTGGTGCCCCAGTACTGCGGGATCGCGGTGGTGTCGGTCGTGGTCTTGACGAACTCGTGCCAGCCGACCGCGGTCTTGCCGTACTTCTTCACGATCGGCAGCACGCGGGTCATGAACGTCTGGTAGTCCGCCTCGGAGGTCGAGTGCGCCTCGTCGCCGCCGAGGTGGAAGTACGGGCCGGGCGTGAGAGCGGCGATCTCGCGCACCACGTCGTCGACGAACTGGTACGTGATCTCCTTGTTCACGCACAGCGAGGAGTAGCCGACCTCGGTGTCCGTGCGCAGCGCCGGGGCCCGGCCGTCGCAGTTGAGCTCCGCGTACGAGGCGAGGGCGGCGTTGGTGTGGCCGGGCAGGTCGATCTCGGGGATCACCGTGATCTTGCGCGCGGCCGCGTACTGCACGATCTCGCTGTACTGCGCCTTGGTGAAGTAGCCGCCGGCACCGCCGCCGACCTGCGTGCTGCCGCCGTACGTGGTGAGGCGCGGCCAGCTGTCGACCTGGATCCGCCAGCCCTGGTCGTCGCTCAGGTGCAGGTGGAAGTAGTTGATCTTGTAGAGCGCCAGCTGGTCGATGTACCGCTTCACCGACGCGACGGGGTGGAAGTGGCGGGCCACGTCGAGCATCGACGCCCTGTAGGAGAACCGCGGGTAGTCGACGACCAACGCACCCGGCACGGTCCACGGACCGGGTTGCGCGGTCGTGCTCTCGACGGCCGCGGGCAGGAGTTGCCGCAACGTCTGGACGCCCGCGAACAGGCCTTCGGAGGTGTTCGCGCGCAGCACGATCGAGCTCGCGGCCACGTCGAGCTGGTAGCCCTGCTGACCGACGGTCGCCGGCGCGCCCGAGAGCAGCAGCGAGATGCCGTCGGACGATGTGCCGGTCGTGTCGGAGACGGGCAGCGGGAAGCCCGTGGACGGTCGCAGCACGCCCGCCAGGAAGTTCCCCGCGTCCCGTGCGGCCGGGGCGGTGTAGATCTTGGTGCCGGTCGTCAGGGTGTGCGTGACGCCGGATCTGGCCTGGACCGAGACGGGCACCGGGACCAGGCTCTGCAGCGGCTCCGCGGCCTGCGACTGCGCGCTCACGGAGAGCGCGGCGGTCACGGCGACGACCACGGCGAGAACGCGAGTTCTCACGACTCCTCCTTCACGAGTCGGGGGCGGCGACCCGCTGACCAGCCTGGCCACCCCTGCCGTTCGCCGTCAATGGTCTGGGCCAATTACCCCGGAAGGAAGGACGCCTTCCTGGACGCCCGCCGCAGCGTGCGCAGCAGCACCGGACCCGTCACCACGACCAGCAGCGCGGTCGTCACGGCCCGGCCGAGGTCCCACCCGAGCGAGGTGGCGAGCGTGAACGCCGCCAGCTTCACGAGGTTCGCGCCCGCCGGCGCGTCCGGGTCGAAGCTCACCGACGTGCCCTCGCCGACCGCGAACGGCCAGAACGACAGGTTGAGCAGGAACCCGTAGACCAGCGAGCTGACCACGCCGTAGGCGGCGAGCAGCGCGATCTCGGCCCTGCCTCGCCACCGCGGCAGCAGCCCCGCGCCGAGCGCGACCCAGGCGGCGCCGAGCATCTGGTACGGCAGCCACGGCCCGACGCCGCCGGTGAGCAGGGCCGAGGCGAACAACGTCGTGTTGCCCAGCACGAACCCGAAGCCCGGCCCGAACACCCTGCCGCCCAGCACCATCAGGAAGAAGATCGTCTCGATGCCCGCGGTGCCTGCGCCGAGCGGCCGGATCGCCGCGCCGAGGGCGGACAGCACGCCGAGCATCGCGATCGCCCTGGAGTCCATGCCCTTGTCGCTGAGCTCCGCCAGCACCACGGCGAGCACCAGCGGCAACAGCAGCGCGAACGTCCACAGCGCGTCGCCGCCGTGCGCGACGTCGCTCGACGGCGCCACGAACAGCGGCCACGTGAACGCCGCCAGGCCGATCACCCCGGACACCGCCAGGGCGACCGCGGACCTCGCGCGGACCGCGATCACAGGGCCGCCTCGACGTCGGCGACCGTCAGCCACGGGCCGAGGACCTTGCTGACCTGCGGCGCGAAGATCGGCGACGACGTGACGACCTCGCGCGCCGGTCCGTCCGCGACTACCTCGCCCTCGGCCATCACGACCACTCTCGTCGCGTACTCGGCGACGAACTCCACGTCGTGCGTGGCGAGGACGATCGCGCTGCCGAGGCTCTTCAGCGTCGCGGCGAGCGCTTCTTTGGCCGGGTAGTCGAGTCCGCGCGTCGGTTCGTCGAGCAGCAGCACGTCCGGTGCGCCGGTGAGCATGACGGCGAGCACGAGCGCCAGCCGCTGGCCTTCGGAGAGATCGCGCGGGTGCGCGTCCTGCGGGACGTTCGCCAGGCCGTCGAGCAGCTCTCGGCAGATACCGGACGGGTGGCCGGTCTCCTGGTCGGCCTGCGCGCACTCCTCCGCGACGGTCTCCAGGTAGAGCAGGTCGGACGGCTGCTGCGGAACCAGCGCGACGGTCCTGCGGCGTTCGGCGGGCTTCACCGCCTTCGGGTCGGTGCCGTTGACGCCGACCGTGCCGGACGTGCGCTTTCCGCTGCCCTGCACCGCCCAGAGCAGCGACGACTTGCCGGAACCGTTGCGGCCCATCACCGCGACCCGTTCGCCGGCGCCGACGGCGAGCGAGACCCCGCGCACGGCCTGGACGTCGCCGTACCGGACCACGACGTCCTTGACCGCCAGCAACGGCTCGACGGCCGGAGGTGCCTCGGCCGCGGGTTCGGTGAGCTTCGCGCGCAGCGGTGCCGCGACCCGGCGTGCGTCGCGGACCGAGACCGGCACCGGCGACCACCCCGCCACTTGTGCGAGCCGCACGACGGGTGGCGCGACCGGTGCTTCCGCGAGCACCTCGCCGACGCCGCCGATCGTGCCCTGCGGGAGGAGGAGAGCGCGGTCGGCGTACTGCGCGACACGCTCCAGGCGGTGCTCGGCGATCACCACGGTCATGCCGAGGTCGTGCACGAGTCGTTGCACGGCAGCGAGAACGTCCTCGGCGGCGCCGGGGTCGAGGGCCGAGGTGGGTTCGTCGAGGACGAGGACGTTCGGGTGCGCGGTGAGGGCCGCGCCGATCGCGACCCGTTGCTGCTGGCCGCCGGACAACGTCGCGAGTGGACGGTCGCGGAGTGCCGCGAGGCCAAGCAGGTCGAGGGTCTCCTCGACGCGCTTGCGCATCACGTCGTTCGACAGGCCCAGGGACTCCATCGAGTACGCGAGCTCGTCCTCCACGTTGTCCGCGACGAAGCCCGCGACCGGGTCCTGGCCGACGAACCCGACCACGTCGGCCAGTTCGCGCGGCGGGAAGTGCGCGGTGTCGCGGCCGCCGACCAGGACGCGTCCGGCGAGGGTGCCGCCGCTGAAGTGCGGGACGAGTCCGTTGACCGCCCGCAGCAACGTCGACTTGCCGGAACCGGTGCGGCCGACGACCAGGCACAGCTCGCCTTCGGGGATCTCCACGGAGATGTCCCGCAGCACCGGCTCGCCGGCGTAGGTGATCGTGACGTTCTCGAACTGGATCATGTCTCCCCCACCAACACGAGCGGTGCCAACGCCACCAGCACGCCGAGCGCCGGAAGCAGCGGCAGTTCCGGTGCGGCCAGCGGCACCGTCGACGGCGACAGCGCCGGATCTCCCGAGAACACCAGCACGACCGCGCCCGTCACGCCGCTCAACGCCACGCCGATCGCTCGTGGCGTCCACCGGTCCGGGCGGTAACGCGTGCGCGGCACCCGCCGTGCGCCGACCCGCAGACCCGCGACGGCCAGCACACCGCCGACCGCGAGCAGCGGCCAGCCGGTGTAGGCGTCGGAGAGCAGCCCGTACGTGCCGATGCAGAACCCGAACAGGCCGGCCAGCACCAACGTCCCGGTCAGCGCGCGATCCCTGCGCGAGATGCCCGCCGTGCGGCCGTAACCGCGCGAGTCCATGGACGCCGCCAGCACCAGCGACCGGTCGAGTGCGTCCTCCAGCACCGGCACCAGCATCGTGCGGATCGCTCGCGCGCCGCGGGCGGTGTCGCCGCGCAGTTGCCGTGCCCGCCGCACCGACCGCGCGGACGCGACCAGCTGCGGTGCGACGGTGAGCGCCACCACGACGGCGACGCTCACCTCGTACAGCGCGGCCGGGAGCGAGCGGAGCAGGCGTTTCGGGTTGGCGAGGGCGTTGGCGGCGCCGACGCAGCCGAGGATCGTCGCGAGGAGCAGTCCCTGGTACAGCGCGAAGACCAGGCCCTCCGCGCTGACCGGGCCGCCGACGCGGATGCCCCGCGCCCAGTCCGGTAGCGGGATCTGCGGCAGCGTGAACAGGACCGTCGGGCCCGCGATGCCGCCGAGGAACACGTGCAGCACCACCCGCAGGCCGATGACCAGCAGGCCGAACCTGAGGAACACGCCGTAGGTCCCGGCCCACGGCGTGGGCGCCCGGCACGTCACGACGACCACGCCCGCGACGGCCAGGACCAGGCCCAGCACCAAAGGGTTGGTGGTGCGGCTGGCGGCGGTGGCCAGGCCGAGGGCCCAGAGCCACCACGCGCCGGAGTGCAGCCTCACTCTTCCGCGCCGCGCCGGCGCCGTGCGACGAGCAGTCCGGTGACAGCGAGCGCGACGATCACCAGTACGCCGAGCACCGTCCAGAGCCGGCCCGAGCCGGACTTCTCCTGCGCCACAGGCGTGCTGCGGTCAGCGACGGCCGACGTCTCCGCCGCCGACGACGAAGACGTCGTGGACGTCGACGCGGAAGTGGTTGCCGCAGAGGAAGAAACCGGCGGTGCAACGGTCGTGGTGGTCGTGGTGACCGCCGGTGGTTGCTGCACGGGCGGCTGCCCGGCAGGAGGCGGCGGGGGTGCGGGGACCTGCGGAGGCGCGGGCGGCTGCGGTGCCGGAGCCGCGGGTGGTGCGATGCCCGGCTGCTCCCCCGCCCCGAACGCCCAGCCCTCCACGGTTCCGCGGGACGGCACGAACGTCGCGGCGCCCTGGTTGCTGTACGACCAGGCGCCCCCGGCCGGTGCGTGCCAGTACGACCAGTAGGCCGTGGCGGGGGACGCGTTGACGCACTTGTCCGCGTCCGTGCCCGGTTTGGCGTTGATGCGGCAGACGAACCCGGGCTGGCGCGACGCGTAGGTGTAGCCGAACCCGGCCGCGGTCAGCGCCGCGACCCCAGAGCCGGGACTGCCCGGCGCGCAGCCCTGCTGGACGCCGCCCCCGAGGCCGCGGAAGTCGACGACGACGGTCACGCCGTCGCAGCCCGCGGCCCGTGCCGGCACCGGTGCGAGTGCGATCACCAGTGCCAGCGCGAAGAAGAGCCTCCTCACGGAGTGGCGCCCGGAGCGGTGCCGGGGCCGAACGCCCAGCCCTCGACCGTGCCCGGCGCCGGGTCGTGGCTGCCCGCGCCCGAGGTGCTGTAGGTCCAGGTGCCGCCGGGCGTGCCGTGCCAGTACGACCAGTACGCGCTGGTGGTCGGCGCGGTGCACGGGTTCGGCAGCGCGTTGACGCGGCAGACGAAACCGGGCTGGCGCGGCACGAACGAGTAGGTGAAGCCCGCGCCGGTCAGCGCGGTCAGTCCGGTGGCCGGATCACCTGCGGCACACCCGGTCTGGACGCCACCGCCGAACGCGGAGAAGTCCACGACGACCTTCACGCCCGCGCAAGCGTCGGCGGAGGCGGGGGACGTGACGACGAACGTGCTCGCCAGCAGGGCGAGGACAGCGAGGACGCGGCGCATCACGCACCACCCTTCCGACGACGGGAGACGACGAGGAGCACGGCGCCGGCGAGCACCGCGAACGAACCGGCCAGCGTCAGCGGGACGGCCTGGTCCGGACCGGTGGCGGCGAGCGGCGGGGCGACCGGCTGGGTGACCGGCGCCTCGGGACCGGCCGGTGCAGGGACGGTGGGTTCGGGGGTCGTGGACGACGGAGGCGTGGTGGTGCAGTCGATCGCGGGCACGCCGGCCGTGGCGGACGACGCCGACACCTCGGCGAGGCTCACCCGCGCGAGCCCGAGCATGCCCTGCACGGTCGAGCGCACGACCGTTCCGGCGTCGAAACCGTTGCCGTCGAACGCGATCGCACCCCGCTGAGCCTCGGGCGCGGCACATCCGACCTGCAACGTCTTCAGGAACGCCACGGCCTTGTCCGCCGCGGCGGTGCGACCGCCGGCGACCAGCGCGCCCACCGCGAGACCGGTGGTGTTGGCGTTCGTGGGCGGCGTCATCGCCTGGAACCCGCCGTCGGCCTGCTGCTGCGCCACGAGCCAGTCGAGGGCCTTGGCGGACGCGGTCTTCTCCCCCGCCGCGAGCAGCGCCTGGAGCACCTGCGCGGTTCCGTCCACATCGGACTTGCAGACCGCTTCGCCGAACACGATGGGGAAACCGCCGTCCGGGCACTGCGCCGCGGCCTGGAACGCCACCGGCTTCGCGACGTCCTGACCGGCGCGCTTCAGCACGATGATCGCCAACGCCTGCGTGAACGCGTTGGTCTGGTCGAACGACGGGTCGGTCCGGTCGCGGAACCTCCCCGAGGGCTCCTGCAGCGCGCCGAGCCGGTCCAGCAGGTCGACCCCGCCGAACTCCGCCGGGTCCGTGCCCAGCGTCTGCGCGACGAGCGCGAGCTTCGTGAGACCACCGACGTACGACTCGGCGTCGCCGTCCCCGACGAACGTCTCCAGCTGCGGCGACGCGGCCAGCCACGCGGCGGCCTTCGTCGCGGTCGACTTGCCGGCCTTGGCCGCGGCCAGCGCGTAGATGCCGTCGGCGGTGAGTCCGGGATCACCGGACGCCGGGTCGTTGGGGAACCTCAGCAGCCGGTCGCCCCCGGCGAACTGGCCTGCCAGCCACGTGCTCGGCGACACCTCGGCGGCCTGCGCCTGCGGTGTCGCCACCAGCGCGGCCGCGATGACCGCGACCAGCGCGGACTTCCTGATCACTACGCCTCCCTGTCCCGCTGTCCTCGACGGGTGAGTGGAGCTGCCGCGCGCCACGGGCAGTCGGACTTTCACCGTTGCGGGTCAGTGCCGGAGTTCCACCGGCTTCCCCCGCGGCGTGCGGATGCTGTTGTCCCCTGGATCGTGCGGGTTCGGCCTACCCGAGTCAAATGGCTGTGAGCCGGGCCATCGGCTGCGACAATCGGCGGCATGGGGGAGTTCGAGGAGTCGGTCCTGGCTGCGGTGGCGTCGATCGAGGCGCTGATCCCGCCGGAGCCGGCGGCGGAGCTGGGCCGGTACCAACCGCGGGAGCGACGTGGTCCGCAGCACGGAACTGCCGCGCAGCAAGCACTCGACGCGTTTCCCGGTCTGGCCGCGGAACGGTTGCTGGGCGCACTGGAACTGGGCGTCGCCGCGCTGCCCCTGCACGCGCCCGCGGACGTGGTGGCCGGTCTGCGCCCACCCGGCAACGGGACCTTCGGGTTCGTGTCGCTCGGCCGCGAAAGCGCGCTGAGGAGGCCGGTCGCGTTCGTGGCGGCGGCACATCCCGGGGCGATCGAACTGGTCACCGACCACGTGCGGTCGATGACGGGACTGCTCGACCTGAGCGGGGCGAGCGGTGACGAGGCGGCGATCGCCGCCCAGCACGGAGCGGCACACCTCGCACTGGCCGTGGCGGTGTCGGCGGCCGTCCTGCGCGCTGTCGGCACACCGACCTCCACCGATCCGGTGGCGATCATCGGCATCGCGATCGGGGTGACCGCGCTGCTGCTGCCGTCGATCGGGAAGCCTCCCGCGTACGCCCGGGCGATGCTGGAGAAGCGGCGCGCCGAGTACAAGGGCTCGTACTGGCAGACCAACGTGCCGGTGTTCGACCACGAGTTCGTGTTCGTGGAAGAGCCGGGCTTTCCCGGCACGGACTTCTCGGTGACGGGACTCGTCTCCGCGGTCGACACCGGTTTCGCCGTGCGCACGGGGGTCCGGGAGGGCAGCGTCCCGGTGTTCGTGCGGGTGGCGCTCGACGAACCGGGCGAGCCGATGACCTCGATCTGGGACGAGGTGGCCGAGGTCAGCTTCACCGCGGTGAAGGGCGACGCCCGGCTCGGCCGCGGTGCTCTGCCGCCCTGGCCGGGGGAGTTCCGGGTCCGGGCGCACGCCCGCGGCCGGGACGGTGACGACGAAGAACGCCACGAACTGCTGATCTGGCCGGCACCTCACGCGGACCCGCTCGTGCTCAAGAAGACGGACCGGGTCGGTCACCGGCTGCGCGGCGAACCCGAGCCCGCGCCCAGGACCGCACCGGAGGCGGCGCTGCGGTGGCTGCCCGCACTGCTCGGCGACGCGGCGACCGTCACGGTCGTGACCGGCCTCGGCGTCGACGACGTGGTCGGCGACTTCGAGGAGGACTCGCTCGCCGTCGAGATCGACGGCGGGACCGTGGTCCTGGAGCTCGACAACTGGGTCGGCTCCGGGCCCGAGGTGCTGAAGCGACTGTCCCGCAACGGGAGCGCCGCCAGCCTGTTCTGGAACGTCAACTCCGACCGGCGGCTGTCGTTCGCCAGGGACGGCGCGCTGCTCGGTTCGGCGGAACCGTGGAAGGACGCCGACTACGGCGACGACCCGGAGGTCGCCGCCGCACTGGCCGGGCTCGACTTCGAGGACCTCCGGCACCTCAGCGCGAAGGGGATCACCGCGGTCGTCCGCTTCACCCGCACCGAGCTCCCGCGAGAGGACCTCGCCGCCGCCGTCGGGAACCTGTTCAGTAGTGGGGAAGAATGAGGCTGTTCACGATCTCGTCGAACTCCGGGATCGGCGCGCCGCCGCTCTCCTGGTTGCGCAAGGCCATGTCCTGGTTGGCCGTCACGTACGGCCGCAGGACCTCCTCGTAGCGCTCGAAGGCGGTCGTCGGGTCCTTGGCCAGCTCGCCGGCCAGCACGTACGCGCCGACCAGCGCCATGCTGGTGCCCTGCCCGGACAGCGGGGAACCGCAGTAGCCCGCGTCGCCGAGCAGCACGACGTTGCCGCGCGACCAGCTGTCCATGCGGATCTGGCTCATCGAGTCGAAGTGGAAGTCCGGCGCCTCCCACATGTGCTTGAGCGCGGTCGGCCACGCCCAGCCGGCACCCTCGAACTTCTCGGCCAGCAGGCGGCGCTGCGCCTCGACGTCGCGGTGGTCGAACGACGTGACGCCGTTGAATCCCATGTACACACGGCATTCCGCGTTGGAGCGGGCGCTCATGATGCCGCCGCCGACCACGTCCCCCTGCTGGAAAGTCTGCCAGTGGTCGAGCCCGAGGAAGTTCGGTGCGGTGAACACGGCGAGGTTGACGCCGAGGTGGCTGATGAACCGCTCTTCGGGGCCGAAAACCAGGCGGCGGACGTTGGAGTGCAGGCCGTCGGCGCCGACGACCACGTCGAAGTCGCGCGGGGCGGCCTTCTCGAAGGTGACGCGGGTGCCGTCGATCGCGGTGATCGTGTCGTCGAAGAGGTACTCGACGCCCTCGACCGCGTCGAAGAGCATCCCGGCCAGGTCGTCGCGGAGCAGCTCGACGTCGGGGCTCGACAGGTCGCCGCCGCTGATGGTGCGGGTGGTGGAGCTGAACAGCTCGTTGCCTTCGGCGTCGACGACGTTCATGCCGCGCATGTTCGTGCTGAACGACCTCAGCCGCTCGCCGAGGCCCATGCGCTCGATGACCTCCAGTGCCGGGCCGCGCACGTCGATGGCCTGGCCGCCGGGGCGCAGGCCGCGGGCCCGCTCGACGACGGTGACGTCGAAGCCGTGGTGGCGCAGCCAGTACGCGAGGGCGGGGCCGCCGATGCTGGCGCCGGAGATCAGGACGTTCGTCATGGTGTTCCCCCTGTGGGTCGGTGTTGCCCACAAGGTGCCGACCGGCGCTGACCGTCGGCTGACCACCGGCCGTCAGCGCCGGACAGCGACCCCCGCGAACGGGACCTCGTTGACCTCCGGGTTGGCCGCGAAGTCGCCCTCGCTGTCCGGACGCCACGACGGGCAGCCGACGAGACCGGGCTCCACCAGGTCGAACCCGGCGAAGAACGCCATCACCTCGTCGTGCGTGCGCGGAAACGCCTGGTTGGCGGCGCTCTTGACGTTGTAGGTCCGCACGGCCTCGTCCATGCCGGCGGGCTTGGCCTCGGCGGAGGCGTGCGACAGCGCGAGGAAGCTGCCGGGCGCCAGCCGGTCGCGGTAGCGGCCCACGATCGACACCGGGTCCCACTCGTCCGGCACGAAGTGCAGCACCAGCAACATGAACAGGCCGACGGGCTCGTCGAAGTCGAGGAGCTCGCGCGTCGAGCACGCGTTGAAGATCGCGTCCAGGTCGCGCAGGTCGGCCTGCACGACGGCGGTGCCGGCGTTGCCCGCGAGGATGAGCTCGCTGTGCGCGACCGCCACGTCGTCGCGGTCAACGTAGACGACCCGGCAGTCGGGCGCCTCCGCCTGCACGATCTCGTGCAGGTTGCCGACGGTCGGGATGCCGGAGCCGATGTCGAGGAACTGCCGCACGCCCCGCTCGACCATGTGCAGCGCCGACCTGCGCAGGAACGCCCTGTTCATCCGGGCGGCGTCGCGGACGCCGGGCATGATCTGCAGGATCTTCTCGCCCAGCGCGCGGTCCGGGGCGAAGTTGTGACCACCACCGAGCCAGTAGTCGTACACCCGTGCCGGTGACGGCACCGTCGTGTCCACCCCTGGTGGAACCCAACCGAGGTCGCTGCTCACCGACTGAGCGTATCCGTGTGCACCACATCGGCCGAACGGCTCAGCACCCGATCGTGTGTACTTTCTCGCCACCACTGGCGCGGCACCCCTAGGTTGTTCGGGGTCGCACGAGAGGTGGTGTCATGCCGAGCGTCACGACGGTGCCGGGCCGGTGGCCCCTCGTCGGTCACACCGTCACCCTGCTCCGCAACCCCGTCGAGTTCCTGGCCTCGTTATCAGCCAGGGGCGAGGTGGTGAAGGTCTACCTCGGGCCGCTGCCGGTGCACCTCGTCACGACGCCCGAGCTCGCGCTGAAGCTGCTGGCGTCGGACAAGTTCGACAAGGGCATCGTCTTCGACAAGATGCGCCCGCTGTTCGGCAACGGGCTCGCCACCTCCAACGGCGCGTTCAACCAACGGCAGCGGCGGATGGTGCTGCCCGCCTTCCACCGCACCAGGGTCGCGACCTACGCCGAGACCGTGATCACTTCGCTGGCCACCGAACTGCGCGACTCGTGGCACGACGGTCAGCGCCTGGAGCTCGACGCGGTGGTGCAGGACTTCGTGATGACCGTCGCCGGTCGCACGCTGTTCTCCGCCGACCTCGGGCCACGCGTGCTCGACGAGATCAGGCGCTCGATCCCGGTCATGCTCCGGCACGTGCTGGTGCGCGCGTTCTCGCCGGGGTTCGTGGAACGGTTGCCGCTCAAGGCGAACCGCGAGTTCGACGAGGCCGCCGCGCGGTTGCGCGAGGTGATCCCCGAGGTCGTCCTGGGGGCGCGCGGCGACGGCGCCGACCACGGCGACCTGCTGTCGGCCCTGCTCGCCGCGCGCGACGCCGACACCGGCGAGGCCATGACGGACGAGCAGGTCCACGACGAGGTCGTCACGATCCTCACCACCGGTGCGGAGACGACGGCGGTGGCGCTCGCGTGGTTCTTCCACGAGGTCGGCACGCGACCCGTTGTGCGGCAACGGTTCCACGCCGAGGTCGACGCCGTGCTGGGCGACCGGCCCGCGACGTTCGAGGACGTGCCGAAGCTCGAGTACACCGGCCGGATCATCAACGAGGTGCTGCGCCGCACCCCGCCGATCATCCTGATGCGCCGGGCCCGCGAGGACGTCGAGATCGGTGGCGTGCTCGTGCGGAAGGGCGCGGAGATCGCCGTCTCGCAACACACCCTGCACCGCGACCCGCGCTGGTTCCCCGACCCCGGCGGGTTCGACCCGGACCGGTGGGAACCGGCGAGAGCCGCCGCCCTGCCCAAGGGCGCGTTCATCCCGTTCGGTGCCGGCACGCGGTTCTGCCCCGGCCACTTCCTCGCCCACACGGAGATCGCGATCGCGGCCGCGACGATCGCGACCCGGTGGGACCTCGTCCCCGCAGCGGGACACCGCGTCCACGCCCAGCTGAAGGCGACCATGCAGCCCGACCGGCTGCCGATGACCGCCCAGAGCAGAAAGCCTCCCGCGTGAAACTCCTCCCCGTCCTCGCCGCGGTCCTGGCGACGATCTCCCTGACGCCCGCAGCGCACGCCGCCGGTGTCGACTGCTCGGTCACGACGTTGCCGGTGTCCGCTCCCGGCGGCGCCGGCACGGTGTCCGGCCAGCTCTGCAAACCGGCGGGGGCGAACCCGCGGTCGGTCCAGCTGCTGGTGCACGGCGGCACGTACAACCGCGCCTACTGGGACCTGCCGGGTGTGCCGGAGTCCTACTCGTACCAGCGGAACATGGCCCGCGAGGGCCGCGCGACGTTCGCCGTGGACCGGCTCGGCGCGGGTGCGTCGTCACGGCCGCCGAGCCTGCCGCTGCTGATCTCCGTCGAGGCGCGGTCGATGCACGAGGTCGTGCAGCACCTGCGGGCAGGGCGGGTCGGCGGCACCGCGTACGAGAAGGTCGTCATCGTCGGCCACTCCGTCGGGTCCGGCATCGTGGCCGCCGAGGCCGCGACCTACCACGACGTCGACGGCGTGGTGCTGTCCGGGATGACGCACATGCCGGCCGTCCCGGTGCTCGCCCTCGGTGCGGCACTGGGACTCCAGCCGGTGTTCCTCGACGACCTGCTCGCGACGCTGGGCAGCGACCCGCTGTACTTCACGACGAGGCCGGGTGCGCGGGCCGGCTTGTTCTACGCGATGGACGACGCCGAGCAGCTCGTCGTGAACGCCGACGAGCTGACCAAGGACCAGGTCTCGGTGCCGGGCATCGGAACCGTGGCGGTGTTCGGCATCGTGCTGCCCACGACCTACGGCATCGACGTGCCGGTGTTGCAGGCCGTGGGCTCCGGCGACGTGCTCTTCTGCGGGCTGCTGGCGTTGCGCGACTGTTCGAGCGCTTCCAGCCTGCGCGCCCAGGAAGCCCCCTACTACCGGCCGGAAGCGCAGCTGCAGACGTACGTGCTGCCCGGTGCGGGGCATTCCCTCGCCCTGCACCGCAACGCCGGCGCCTACCGCGACGCGACCCGCGCGTGGCTCAGCTCGAAGCTCGGGATGTGAGCCGGTAGGCGGACGTGCCGAGGCCGGAGGGTCCCCGCTGGAAGGCCGGGAGCCCGCCGGCCTCGTCGTAGCGGCTGGTCTGCTCGTGCCAGTGGATGATCCCGGCGATCCAGTCCTTCAGCTCGTCGGCGTACCGGGTGAGCCCCGCGTTGTCCGGGAGGTCGTCGACGGCCCTGACGAACTGGTCCAGGCGGGCGTCCATCAACGCGTAGGTGATCTCGAAGGCGCGTTCCTGCGGCACCCCGAGGAAGTTCTCGACCACGCGGACGATGTTGTGCACCTCGCCCTCGTACTGCGTCTCCTTCGTGTACGAGAACACGTCGTTGAGCATCGTGCAGTAATCCATCGCGGACCGTTCCAGCGTCTGCACGGCCCGCGTTCCCCACAGTTCCGGCGGCACGGTCGCGGAATGCGAAAAGCGGCTGAGCGAGGTCGTCAGCTCCGACCCGAACGTGCTGCGGCGCATTTCCACGTAGTCGACCGGGTCGGGGATGCGGTTGTGGTGCATGTTGACCACCTCCCACACCCAGCTGTCGAGCATCGCGTCGACGGTGTCGCGGAACGTGGAGCGGAACGAGGGCGTCATCGGCGCCGCGGTCCGCTGCCACAGGTCGGCCAGCGAGCGTTCGGTCGCGTTGGCCGGGACGACGGTCTGCACGAGGTCGAGCGGCATGCACGCCTTGAGGCGAGCGGTCTGGGTCTTCACGCCCGCCAGGTCGCGGGTCCTGCCGTACCAGAGCGGGTAGACGTCGTCGGCGTACGTGCCCCAGGTGAGCCAGCAGCCGGACAGGAACAGCTCCTGCGCCGTCGCGTCCGGGTCGATGCCCGCGGAGCAGAGCGGGAAGTCGAAGCCGCGCAGCTTCCGCTCGTCCCACACGCCCTCGCCGGTGAAGCCCTGCTCGACGGCCCAGATCGCCACCTCGTCCCTGGCCCGGTCCAGGTGGGGGCTCAGCGCCAGCGGGAACGGCACGTCGAACGACGGCAGCACGTACGGCTCGACGACCTTGGGCGTGCTGGTGAACTGGCCGATCCGCTGCGGCATCGTCTTGGCGTACGAGCCGAGGACGCTCGCGGCGGACATGCCGAGCGGCACGCCCTTGTTCATGTACCGCGACGACCGCAGGTGCCACTCGTGACCGCCCGCCTGCCAGTCCTGGAGGCCCTTCACGTAGCCCAGCACGGCCGCGCGGCCCGCGGGGTCGACGGCGTGCTCCTCCAGCAGGATCGGCACCTCCGTGAGCGCCGTGTGCTCGAACTGGTGCAGGCGGGACGTCAGCAGGTCGTTGACGGCGTCGGCGGCCTGCTGGGTGGGCAGGCCGAGGAACTTCTCGAACACCAGCACACCGTTCGAGAGCTCGCCCTCGTCGAGGACCTCGCGCTCGTAGGAGAACAGGTCGTTGCGCAGGTGCACGGCGTCGCTGAAGGTGTCCCGCAGGACCTCGATCGGCCTGGTCGCGGCGATGTGCGCGGGGACTTCGAGGCCGACGGCGTGCTCGACCAGGTTCGCGCTCCACGGCGCGCCACCGACGCGGCGGCGCATCTCGACGTACTCGACGGGGTTCGCGAGCCGTTTCGCGCTGATGTTGTGCAGCTCCCACATCGACTCGTCGAGCAGGTGCCGGGTGTTGGCGGCGAACCGCTCGCGCCAGTCGCGCGAGTGCGTGCCGACGGTGCGGCGCCAGAGGTCGGCGAGGCCTTTCTCGACCGGGTTCTCCGGGGTCTCGGTGATGACGCCGGAGACGGGCATGAACAGCGGCAGCCGGTCGAGGTGGGCCTGCGCCCCCGCGATGTCCCGGCTGCGCTTGAACAGCTCGACGAAGTGGTCGTCGAAGTAGAAGACCCACACGTACCAGTCGGTGACGAGGTCGAGCGTCTCGCCGTCGCAGTCCGGGTGCGTGTAGGCGCAGAGCAACGCATAGTCGTGCGACTCGAGGTCGTCGGCCGTCCAGACGACGGTGCCGTGCTGCGGGACGTCGACCATGTCCATCTCGCGCGCCCACGCCCTTGTGTGCACGCGGGCGCGTTCGAGGTTCTGGTTCAGCCGGGCCGGGTGGGGCGTGTAGAACTCCGGCAGCTGGAACGGCTGCAATGGGACCTCCGGGCGTGGGGCGGGACGCGGTGAACGCAACCAGCCCGGCGCTCGGGGACGCCAGATGTGCCACCGTGATCCACACGGGGGTGGAGGTGTGTCGCCCGATCAGCGCAACGGAGCTCCCGTGACGAACACTCAGCGCACCAGGGACTGGGCGCTCAGCTTCACCGCAAACGGGAATTGCAGTTCGACGATCTCCTCGCCGTCGGACCGGGCCTGCTCGACGTACGCCCCGTTCTCGAGGTGCAGGCAGCGCAGCCACGGACTGTCGTAGTCGATCATCCAGTAGTTCTCGCAGCCGACTTCCTGGAACTTCGCCCGCTTGAGCTCCAGGTCCACGTGCCGCGTGCGGGGCGACAGGACCTCGACCGCCAGCACCGGCGGCCCCACGAGCGCCTGCCTGGTGAACTGCTCGCGCCGGCCCACCACCAGGTCGGGGATGAAGACCGTGTCGTCCGCGAGCACCACGTCGACCGGAGCGGGGAGGACCTCCAGCTCCGGAGGGCAGACAGCCGTCAGCGCCACCAGCAGCCGGGCGACGACGCGCTGGTGGACGGGGCGGGGTGAGGGGCTCACGACCAGCACCCCGTCGACGAGTTCGAAACGGTGCCCGTCATCAGGCATCGCCTCCAGGTCCGCCCACGTCAGCGGTCTGCCGTGGGGAAACGTCGGGACACCACCCATGGTGCGTTCCACCCCCTGGTCGAGGCCACCGTCCGCCGGCGCGGTCCCGGCGATGCCATTAGACAAGACTGGTCCGATCCGCACGACTCGCAAGCCCCTTTTGGCCGACGCCACACCACTGCACGCACATGTCCCGACCTGCACCATCCCGCAGGGTGAGCACCGGCTGGTCCTGCCGTGGACGTCACCACCCGGACGGCGCAGCGAGATGGTTTCAATCGAACAAGTGGCTAATTTTGGATCAATTTTCGGCCGATTTCCGATAACGCCGCCGAGCCCGCCAATTGCTCGCGAATGCGACCCTAACGGAATCTTAAGGGCCAGCCAAGCACTCGCTCGGAGCAATAGCTCACACCGACCTCACGAAAAGAAGATCGAAATGCTCCCGGCGTTGACCCGATCAATTCCGGGGTGACCCGTGTGATCGCCGTGGGGACGGCGTGTGGGTGGCTTCCCACACCCTCGGTGGCACCACCACCGAGGGGAGCAGGGATGCGCAGGACCGGCGACAGGGTGCGGCAGTGGGTGGCGTTCGCGGTGCTGGCCGCGGCCGTGGTCACGCTGGTGGCACTGGGGCTTTCGCTCTAGCGAGGGTCCGCTTCGCCACGGCGAGGGGACGGGGCTGGTGGCCGCGCTCCGCGGCCGCCACCGCCTGCTCCGCGTACCGGACCGCCGCCTCCCGGTCACCGAGCTCCAGGTGCGCGGCGGCGAGCTGTTCGAGCACGCGTTCGTCGCTCCACCAGCGGCGCACCTTCCCGAGGGCCTGGAACCGCTTCAGGTAGCCGACCGACTCGGCGGGTCGGCCGCCCGTCAGCGCGTCGAGCGACAGCGCCACGTACAGCGTCATCTGGCCGACGTGGTCGCGGATCTCCCTCATCGCTGCCAGGACGGCTTCGTCGTCGGGCAGGTTCGTGTACTCCCGGCAGAGCCTCGCGACGTCCCGCGCCAGCGCGCCCGCGACGGTGAGGTGGCCCATCTCGTACCGCCAGCGGGCGAAGTCGGCCAGGGCGAGCGCCTCGCCGCGCCGGTCGCCGCACTGCCGGTAGGCGGCGAGCGAGCGTTCCATGCAGCGCAGGCATTCGTCGTCCTGGTAGGCGTCGAAGTGCGCGTGGGCGATGTTGTTCAACGTGACCGCGAGCTCGCGGACGTCACCGCGTTCCTCCACCAGCGCGGCCGCTTCGCGCATGTGCGCGAGGGCCTCGCCGGTCCGGCCCAGCTCCGCGTGGTTGATGCCGATGTTGTGCAGCGCGTTGGCCACCCCGGTGGGCGCGCCGGCCTGGCGCATGAGCACGAGACCGCGTTGGAAGTGCTCCATCGACGTGTCGTACTCGCCCCGTTCGCGCGCCATCATGCCGAGCAGGCCCAACGCCGACGCCTCGCCGCGCCGGTCGCCGATCTGCCGCATCAGGCCGGCCGCTTCGCGCAGGTGCTCCTCCGCCTTCGGGTTGCCGTCGTCCATGTACGCCGAACCCAAGCCCCGCAACGCTTCCGCGCGCGCTTTGAGGTCACCGAGGGCGTGCGCGGCCGCGAGTGCGACGCTCTGCACCTCGACGCGCTCCCGGCCCGCTCCGCTGAGCCACAGGTAGTGCGAGAAGTGGGACGGCAGCTGCCAGGCATGGCGGTAGTGGCCCTCGTACGCGGCTAGGTACACGGCGGCCTTGAGGTTCTGCCGTTCCGCCGCCTGCCACGCGAGGGCCTCGACCGGTCCGGCGAACACCGGCGGGTCGACCGGCTCGGAGGTGACGGCGGAGTCGAACGCCGGGCGGCCGGGAGCGATCTTGCGGGCGGAGTCCTCCGCGCCGCGCAGGTAGTGGTCGAGGACGCGGACGACCGCCTCGCTCCTCTCCCCCGGCTCCACCGCGGCCTTCGCGTGGTCGGCCAGCAGGTCGTGGAGGCGGTAGCGGCCGTTCTCCTTCTGCTGCACCAGGTGCACGTCGAGCAGCTCGTCCAGCAGGCGTTCGGCCTCCGCCCGCGTGGACCCGGCCACCGCCGCGGCGAGGTGCGCGTCCCAGTCCTCACCGGTGTGCAGGCCGAGCCGCCGGAACAACCGCTGCTGCTCGGCCGTGAGCTGCCGGTAGGACAACGCGAACGCGCCCGCGACGCTGCGTTCGCCGGCGGTCAGCTCGGTCAGCCGTTGCCCGGTCAGGCGGCGGACGACGTCCTGCGCGGACCACGCGGGCCGGGTGCGCCAGCGGGCGCCGACGATCCGCACGGCGAGCGGGAGGTGGCCGCACAGGCGCACGACCTCGCGGCAGTCCTCGACGTTCCTGCGGGTGATGCTTCCCAGCAGCTGCAACGAGTCCTCTTCGGACAGCACGTCCAACGACACCGTGTGCGCGGCGTCCAGGTCGACGAGCCGGCGCCGTGACGTGACGAGCACCAGCCCGGTTCCCGGCAGCAACGGGCGGACCTGGGCCGCGCTGCCCGCGTTGTCGAGCACGACGAGTGCCTTGCGGTGGGCCATCTCCGCCCGCCACCGCGCGGCGCGGGCGTCCAGGCCGTCCGGGACGTCCTGGGCCGGCACGCCCAGTGCGGTCAGCAACGCCAGCAGCGCGTCGGACGGGGTTCGCGGTTCGACGCCGGCGGTGTGGGAGTGCAGGTCGACGAAGAGCTGTGCGTCGGGGAAGCGCGCGGCGAGGCGGTGGGCGGCGCGGACGGCGAGGGTCGTCTTGCCGATGCCCGCCATGCCGTCGATGGCGGTGATCGCGACGCACCCGGACGGCACGGCGGCGAGGATCTCGTCCAGGTCGCCCGTGCGGCCGGCGAAGTCGGCGATGTCGCCGGGCAGGTCGTTGCGGGCCCTCGGCCTGTTGTCGGCCGTGAGCACCTGCCGGTGCGCCTGCTGCAGGTCCTTGCCGGGGTCGAGGCCGAGCTCACCGGCGAGCTTCGCCCTGATCTCCTCGTAGGCCTGCAACGCCTCGGTCTGCCGGTCGCACCGGTGCAGCGCCACGACCAGCTGCGCCCACATCCGTTCCCTGGTGGGGTGCTGTCCGGTGAGCGAGCGCAGCTCGGGCACGAGCCGTTCGTGTCCGCCGGCGCGCAGGTCGTCGTCGATCCGCGCCTCCAGCGTCGCCAGGTACCTCTCGGTCAACGCGGGCACGTGGTCGCGTTCGAGCGCGTCGCTGCCGATGTCCGCGAACGGCCTGCCGCGCCACAGCGCCAGCGCCTCACGCGGCGGGAGCAGGCCGAACCGGTGGACGTCGACGTCGTCCGGCGGCACGTCCAGCAGGTACCCGCCCGGCCTGGTCAGCACGAGGTCCGGCCGGCCGAGGTCCTCCCGCAGCCGCCCGACCGTGGTCTGCAGCGCGTTGCGCGACCCGCCGACCAGCTCGACGAGCTCGTCGACGCCCACGACCTGCCGTGCCCGCACCAGCAACGCGGCGAGCACCACCCGCCGCTTGCCGGGCGGGACGTGGACGCGGCGCCCGTCGAGCACCACGTCCAACGGCCCGAGCAGGCCGAACGACCTCACGCCCACTGACCCCAGTGCACGATCTCCTCGAACGGCACGCGCTTGCGGGTGCGCGGCGAGGCCCCTTCGGAGATGCCGGTCTCGTCCGGGTGCCCGATCGCGATGATCCCGATCGGCGAGTAGGTCTCCGGCACGCCGAACTCCGCCCGCAACGCGGGCCACTGCTCCCGGTTCGTGCCGAAGAAGACGGCGCCGAGCCCCTCGTCCACCGCGGTCTGCAGGATCAGCAGCGACGCCATGCCGGTGTCGATGTCCCAGTACGGCACGGGCCAGTGGTCCTCGCTGCGGTCGGTCCACCCCTTGTCGGCCTGCGCGTACCGGTCGAGGTACACGTCCTTGGCCGAGAACGGGATCACGACGACCGGCGCCTTCTTGGCGTCCTCGCCGCCCCACCACTCGAACTTCTCGGTGAGGCGCCGCAACGCCTCCCCCTGCAGCACCAGGAACCCCTGGCCCTGCGAGAAACCGGCGGACGGACCGCGCACGGCGTTGCGCATGATCCGCTGGACGCTCTCGTCGCTGACCGGCTCGTCGGTGAACTTGCGCACCATCCGCCTGCGGCGGACGACGTCCTGGAACTCCACGGCTGCCTCCCCGGATGTGATCTCGACCGTAGCAGCGCCGAGAACCTCCCAGCGGGGGTTCGCCGCGTCCCTAGAGCCGTCTCAGCCCCGCCAGCACCCGCTCCAGCAGCTGCCCGTCCGGCCGGTCCGCGCCGTAGGAGGACGCGGTCCGGTGCACGTCGATCAGGCCGTGCGCGGCCATGTCGCCGAGCAGGACCTTGGTGACCCCCAACGGCAACCCGCGCAGCGCGGCGATCTCCGCCACCGACCGGGGCGAGTGGCACAGCGCCAGCACGTCCTGGTGCTCCGGCCGGACCGCCGTGGAGGACCGCTCGTTCACCGAGACCAGCGACTCGATCTCCAGGTGCACCTCGGACACGGTGCGCCCGCCGGTCCACGCGTAGGCGCGGACGATCGACGACGAGGTGTCGACCCCGGACTCGACCGAGGGCAGCGGGGGCACCGGTTCGAAGACGGCCGTGGCGTACGGGTCCGGCTGCTCCAGCACGGGTTCCGGCGCGCGCGAGGTCTTCTTCTTGCCGCGCTTGCGGATCCGGTCGCTGTCGAAGCTGAAACCACTGATCAGGTCGCCGAAGTTGACCTGCTCGTCGGGATCTCGGCTCATGCCAGCTCGGCCCGCAGTTCCGGCGTGAGCAGCTGGCCCACCTGGCGCACGACCACCGTCATCTCGTAGGCGACCTGGGCGACGTCGGAGGACGACGAGGCCAGCACCGCAAGGACCGAACCGTCGCTGATGGACGACATCAGCATCACGCCCCGGTCCATCTGCACGACCGTGCGCACGACGGCCTCGCCGGCGAAGCACTGCGACGCGGACTCGGCCAGTGACACCACGCCGGCCACGATCGCCGCGAACTGCGGGGCGATCTGCGGCGGGAGCTTCGACGACGAGATCAGCACCAAGCCGTCGGCCGAGATCACCACGGCGTGCTCGATGCCGGGCGTGCGTTCGGCGAAGTTGGTGACCAGCCAGCCGAACTGGTCCACCTGCGTGCTCATCGACTCTCCTGGTGGTCGGGAAGGCCTCGCTGCACACCGCTCTGGAAGGCGTTGAGGAATCCTCTGGCGGACTCCGGTGTCTGCCGCGCGGGTGCCGGGGGAGGCTTCGGTGCTGCCGTGGGCTCCTGGAACCAGGATGCCTGATGCCGCTCGATCGCTTCCCCTCGGAAAGACTCCCAGGACTGCTCGCGCTGTGGTGCCAGTTCGGCGGGAACCAACACGATCGCGCGAGTGCCCTTGCCCTGGTGCGCGTCGAGGCGTACCACGATCTCGTGGCGCGCCGCGAGCCTGCCGACGACGAAGAGGCCCATTTCGCGGAAGACCTGCACGTCCGCGCCCTCACCGGCCGCGGCGAGGCGTTCGTTCACGACCGCGAGGGCTTCCGGGTCGATGCCGATGCCCTGGTCGACCACGTCGATCTGCACGATGCCGCCCGCCTCGATGGACGCGCTGATCGACACCTGGGTGTGCGGCGGTGAGAAGGCCGTCGAGTTGTCGAGCAGCTCGGCGAGCAGGCGGACCAGGTCGCTCGCGACGTAGCCCACCACCTCGGCGTTGGGCGCCGTGTGCACGGCCACCCGCTGGTACTGCTCGATCTCCGCGGCCGCCGCGCGCAGCACGTCGGTGAGCGGGATCGGCTTGTGGAACCGCCGGGCCACCTCGCCGCCGGAGAGCACCATGAGGTTCTCGTTGTTGCGGCGCATGCGGGTGGCGAGGTGGTCGAGCTTGAAGAGGTCCGCGAGCTGGTCCGGGTCCTCCTCGTACTTCTCCAGCTCCTCCATCAGCTTGAGCTGGCGTTCGACGAGGCTCTGGCTGCGCCGCGAGAGGTTCACGAAGATGTTGCGCATGTTCGCGCGCATGGCGGCCTGTTCGAGGACCGACTTCACGGCCTGCTGGTGCACCTCGTCGAACGCACGCGCCACCTGGCCGAACTCCTCGGTCGTGGTCACCGGCACGGCCTCGATCTCGGTGCTGCCGCGGCCGGTCGCGACCATCTCCGGCAGCTTCTCCCACGCCACGTCCAGCGCGGAGCGGCGCAGGGTGTTCAGCGACCTCAGCAGGTAGCGGCCGACGACGAACCCGACGGTGGCCGCGAGGATCAGGCTGGCGAACAGGATCGCGGCGGCCGCGCCGGCGGCGTCGCTGGTCTCGTCGCGCAGGCGGTTCGCGGTGTCGCGCAGGTCGGTCTGCATGCCGTCGACCACGCTGTTCAACGACGTCGCGACGGCACCGGAGGCCTTGCTCCAGTCCGCCGCCGAGATCGGCAGCTTCGCCGGGGGCCTGCCGCCGGTGCCGGCGGCGTCCGCGGTCGGGTGCAGCAGCGCGGCGGCCAGCATCTTGCGCTGGGCCTCGATGTCGGGGCCGTTGAACTTGGTCCCGTAGTCCTTGAGCTGGTCCGGGGTCGCGAGCGCCGCGAACTCGCCCGCGATGTAGCTGAGCTTGACGTTGGACTCGACCAGCGACCGCACCTCCGCCTGGACGAGCTGCCCGCGGCTGATCCCGGTCAGCACGACCGACTGCTGGTAGAGGACCTGCTCCTGCACGTGCAGGACGTGGTGCAGGCCCATGGCGGTGCGCAGCAGCGCGGCGTCGCCGAACTCGCTCGCGAGGACCTCGTCCACGTCGAGCAGCGACTCGGTGAGCTCGGTGTAGGTCCTGACCGTGGCCGGGGCGTCGTCGGTCCGTTCCCGCAGCGCGGTGAGGTCGCCGATCCTGCCCTGGACGTCGTCCATGCGGGCGTGCACGACCTCGCTGAGCGACGTCTTGCCGATCTGCTCCCGCAACGCCTTGCGGGCCTCGTCGGTGCGACGGCCCTCGTCGAGGAGGCTCTGCCGGTCGGCCCCCTCGGCGATGATCCGCCGTTCGGCCTGCACGCCCCTGATGACGGGGATCAGCGCGGAGCGGACCTTGACCTGCCGCTGGAGCGCCGCGTAGGACTCGGCGCGTTCGATGTGCGACTGGATCTGCACGACGCCGGCGCCCACCGCGATGGTGACCGGAACGATCAACACAGCGGCGAGCTTGACCGGCAGGCGCCAGTTGCGCCAGTTGACGAGCGCGGTGAACATCAGACGAAGAGCTTGGCCGCGTTCAGGAAGAGCCGGTACAGGCCGTAGGCGAGCGGGAGACCCACCCACAGCCACGCACCGATCAGCAACAAGCGCTGGGAGCTCACTTCTTCACCACGCCTTCCGACTCTTCCTCGTCCTCGGCGGCTTCCGCGGCCTCGGCCTCGTTCCACCTGGCGGCCGTTCCGCCGTCGTCCGTCCGAGGGGACGGTTCACCCGCCCCGGCGGTTGCCTCCGGCTCGTGGAACTTCGGGTTGACCGGGCGGATCAACTCGTTCGCGACGAAACCGACGACCAGCAGCGAGATCATGATGTAGAACGACGTGGCGTACAAGTCCGGGCCGACGTGCCCGGCCTTCTTGCCCGCGTCCGCGATCGCGTTGACGATCAGCGGCCCGAGCACGCCCGCCACCGACCACGCGGTCAGCAGGCGGCCGTGGATCGCGCCGACCTGGTAGGTGCCGAACAGGTCGCGCAGGTACGCGGGAACGGTCGCGAAGCCCGCGCCGTAGAACGACAGGATCACCATCGCCGCGATCACGAACAGCGGGGTGCTGGTCGAGCCGACGGTCAGCAGCACCAGGTAGAGCAGGGCGCCGACGCCGAGGTAGAGGCGGTAGATGTTCTTGCGGCCCACGATGTCCGAAGTGGACGACCAGACGAACCGGCCCGCCATGTTGGCGGCGGAGAGCAGCGCGACGAAACCGGTGGCGGCGGTCGCGGCGACCGGCGTCGAGGACTCCTTGAAGAAGTCGACCAGCATCGGCGCGGCCTTCTCCAGGATGCCGATGCCCGCGGTGACGTTGAAGCACAGCACGACCCACAGCAGCCAGAACTGCGGCGTCTTGATCGCGTTGTTCGCGGAGACGTTGTGGGTGACGGTGGCCTTGTTGGGCTTGTCCTTGAGCAGCGCCTCCTTCTCCGCCGTGAACTCCTTGGAAGGCAGGCGGATCAGCAGCACGCCGAGGCTCATGAAGACCGCGTAGGCGATGCCGTGCACGAGGAAGGCCTTGCCGATGCCCGAGGTGGTGGCGCCGAACGCGGTCAGCATCGAGGTCGACCACGGCGAGGCGATCAGCGCGCCGCCGCCGAAGCCCATGATCGCGATGCCGGTCGCCATGCCGGGACGGTCGGGGAACCACTTGATCAGCGTCGAGACCGGCGAGATGTAGCCGATGCCGAGGCCGATGCCGCCGACCAGGCCGTAGCCGACGACGACCACCCAGTACTGGCCGGCCCACACGCCGACGGCCGAGATCAGCAGGCCGGAGCAGAAGGCGATCAGCGACATGAGCATGGCCCAGCGGGGACCACGGCGCTCCACGGTCGTGCCGAGGACGGCGGCCGAGAGCCCGAGCATCACGATGCCGAGCTGGAACGGCAACGCGGACTGCGTTCCCGTGATGCCGAGCGATTTCTCAAGGGGCGTCTTGAAGACGCTCCAGGCGTATGCCTGACCAATGGAGAGATGAATCGCCAGTGCTGCGGGCGGAACGAGCCAGCGGTTCCATCCGGGAGGCGCGACTTGGCGTTCGCGCGCTAAGAACCCCACTTTATCCCCAACCGTCACCAAATACGCGGACCGAACGATCCTAGGCCAGGTGCACACGTGCGACAACGGCCTGGCACCGTCCGTCACCGTTGCACCGGACGCAACTTCCGATGATCATCGCAGGACAACCCGTGCGACAGACCATTTGAGACGAATGGATTATCCGAGTTCAGTCCGGGTTTGGTCCGGTTTGGACCGTTTCCGTGTGCGCGCGCACGTTGACTGCACACGTGAGGGCGCTACAGTGGGCGCCGCACACCGAGGGGCAGGGCCACATGACCAAGGCGATCCGGTCGCCTGGCGAAACGCAGCAGGAGTACCGGGAAATCCGGGGTTTCGCGTCGTTCGACGACCCCGAGACTTTGTCGTACGTCGATTCGAACGGCAAACCGAACTTCGAGGCGATTCGGCAGACCGAGGAATTCCGGAACCTCCGGCGTCGTCTCACGACGTTCATCTTCCCGATGACCGCCCTTTTCCTCGCGTCCTACCTCACCTTCGTGCTGCTGTCCGCGTACGCGAAAGACTTCGTCAGCACCAAGGTGATCGGCGTAATCAACCTCGGCATCCTGCTGGGCTTGGGCCAGTTTGTGACTTCCATCATCATCACGCTCGGTTATGCCCGCTACGCAAAGCGACGGCTGGATCCGCAGCGGAAATTGCTCGCAGAGATGACGGGCGTCGAGGAGTAAGGCATGGACACCACCGGCAACCCGGTGCTGAACCTCAGCGTCTTCGCGGTGTTCGTCCTGATCACCCTGTACATCGTCTACCGCTTCAGCAGCCGCAACGTGACGGCGTCGGACTACTACGCCGCCGGCAGCTCGTTCACCGGCGCCCAGAACGGCGTGGCGCTGTCCGGTGACTTCCTGTCCGCCGCGTCGTTCCTCGGCATCTCCGGCGGCATCGCGGCGCACGGCTACGACGGCTTCCTCTACTCCGTCGGCTGGGTCGTCGCCTGGCTGGTCGGCCTGCTGCTGATCGCGGAGGGCCTGCGCAACACGGGCCGCTTCACCGTGGGCGACGTGCTGGCGTTCCGGATGAGGCAGCGCCCGGTCCGCGCGGCCGCGGCGAACGCGACCCTGGTGATCTCGTTCTTCTACATGATCGCGCAGATGGCGGGCGCCGGCGGCCTGATCGCGTTGCTGCTCAACGTGACCTCGAAGTGGGGCCAGGCGATCCTGATCGCCCTGGTGGGCATGGTCATGGTGCTGTACGTGCTGCTCGGCGGCATGAAGGGCACGACCTGGGTGCAGATCATCAAGGCCGTCCTGCTGCTGCTCTGCGTGACGCTGATGAGCGTGTTCCTGCTGGGCAAGTTCGGCTTCAGCCTGTCCGCGATCATGGACCAGGCCACCGACCACAACAAGCTCGGCGACGCCGTCCTCGACCCCGGCGCGAAGTACGGCTTCAGCGCGATGTCCAAACTGGACTTCGTCTCGCTGGCCCTGTCCCTGGTGCTGGGCATCGCCTCCCTGCCGCACGTCCTGATGCGCTTCTACACGGTGCCGAACGCCTCGGAGGCCCGCCGCTCGGTCGTCTGGGCGACGTGGACGATGGTCATCTTCTACCTGTGCACCCTGGTGATCGGCTTCGGCGCGATGGCCCTGGTGGGCTCCGACGAGATCGCCGCCGCACCGGGCGGCGAGAACTCGGCGGCACCGCTGCTCGCGTTCGAGATCGGCGGCGCGGTCCTGCTGGGCATCGTCTCCGCAGTGGCGTTCGCCACGATCCTCGCGGTGGTGGCAGGCCTCACACTGGCCGCCTCGGCCTCGTTCGCCCACGACGTCTACGCGAACGTCATCAAACGCGGCAACGTGGAACCCCGCAGGGAGATCAAGGTCGCCCGCCTGACCGCGGTCGTGGTCGGCATCCTGTCGATCATCGGCGGCATCGCGGCCAACGGTCAGAACGTCGCGTTCCTCGTGTCCCTCGCGCTGGCGCTGGCCGCGTCCGCGAACCTGTCGACGATCCTCTACACGATCTTCTGGCGCCGCTTCAACACCACCGGCACCCTGTGGAGCATCTACGGCGGCCTGGGCTCGTGCCTGCTGCTCATCATCTTCTCGCCGGTCATGTCCGGCGCGAAGACGTCGATCTTCCCGGACGTGGACTTCGCCTGGTTCCCCCTGGGCAACCCGGGCATCGTGTCGATCCCGTTCTCCTTCCTGTGCGGCTTCCTGGCGACGATCTTCTCGAAGCCGGACGAGGACAAGGCGGCCCTGGCGGCGGAGATGGAAGTGCGAGCGATCTCGGGCATCGGCGCGAAGGCCTGAC
>NZ_DASVFL010000303.1:0-14347 GCF_036380075.1 Lentzea sp.
GCCGGGTGAGATGCCGTCGTCGGTGAACGTGCCGCGGTGGCCGCCCGCGTCCACGCCCTGCACGCACACGACGTCCGCGCCGATCTGCTGGGCCTGCCGCGCCTCGCTCGGCGTGGTGACCGTCACGACGATCGTGGACCCCGCCGCGTGCAGCCGCCGCACGTCGTCGTGGTCGGGCAGCCCGAAGGTGAACGACACCACCGGGACCCGCAGCGCCAGCACCAGTTCGAGCTTGGCGGAGTAGTTGTCGTCGTCCCACCGCGGCTCGCCGGGCACCGCGCCGACCTTGTCCGCGTAGGCGGTGATCCGCTGCACGTAGGACGAGATGTCCGCGGTCGACCGCGTGCCGGGCACGAACAGGTTGACCCCGAACGGTTTTGCGGTGAGCTCGGTGGTGCGGACGATCTTCTCCGCGAGCTGCTCGACGGTGAGGTACCCGGCCGCGAGGAACCCGAGGCCGCCGGCTTCGTTCACGGCGGCGACCAGCTCGGGGGTGGACGCGCCACCCGCCATGGGCGCGGCGATCACGGGCACGGCCAGCGTGGGGAACATGAGCACAACCTAGTTGGACAGGGCAGTGGATGCCCGGCGAAGCCCCTGTGTCGTCGCCGACGCGGGGCTACTCCGAACGGACGTCGGTGTCACGTCCATTGTGGACGTGACACCGACCCGTTTCCATCATCTAGGGCAGGGAGTCCAGATGAGGGGCAACGGTGTTCGCGAACTGCCAGTTGTTCGAGGCGTCCCAGTTGATCGACCACGTCATGGCGCCGCGGATCGACGGCCAGGTCGTGCTCGGCTTGAACGTCCCGCAGTTCGTCCCGCGGGCGAGGCAGCTGAGCGCGTTGTTGACGTTGGACGGCGCCTGGTAGCCACCGCCGGCGCCGGACGGCGACGCGGGCAGACCGAGGCCCACCTGGTCGGCGCGCAGGCCGCTCTGGAGCTGGATGCACGCGAGCGCGGTCAGGAAGTTGACCGTGCCCTGGCTGTAGACCTGCTGGTCGCAGCCGAGCATCGACCCCGAGTTGTAGTACTGCATGTTGACGATCGTCAGGATGTCCTTGGTCGCCAGCGCGAGCTTGAAGTACTCGGCGTTGACGTTCTGCATGTCGATCGTCTGCGGCGCCATCGTGATGACCTTGCCGCCGCCGTTGTAGATGTCGCGCAGCGCCTGACCCATGTACTGGGCGTTGACGCCGTTCTCCAGGTCGATGTCGACGCCGTTGAAGCCGTAGGAGGAGATCAGCGACTTCACGCTGTTGGCGAAGTTCGTCGCCGCGGTGGAGTTGGCGACGCTGATCGTGCCCTTCTCACCGCCGACGGAGATGATCACCTTCTGGCCGCGGCTCTGCACGGTCTTCACGTCGGCGCGGAACTGCGCGTCGGTGTAGCCGCCGAGCTGGCTGCTCAGGCCGGGGTCGAGGTTGAACGCGACCTGGCCCTGCGTGGCCGTCGCGTCGGCGAACGAGACCGCGATGATGTCGTAGGTGGTGGGCACGTCCGCCAGGCGCAGAGCGCGCGCACCGTTGTAGAAGTTCTGCCAGTAGCCCGTCAGGACGTGCTTGGGCAGACCGGTGTTCGGCGGGTTGCCAGTCGTCGTCGTGGTGGTCGTGGTCGTCGTAGTGGTGGTGCTCGACGACGTCGTGGTGGTCGTCGGCGGCGTGCCGGGACCGTCGAGGCTGAAGTCGTCGGCGAAGTACGCGGGCTGGCCGTACCAGCCGTGCACGTAGATCGTGACACTGCTGGCGCTGCCGGAGTTGAAGTCGACGGTGAGCTGGCTGAAGCCGCTCGTGCCCGGCGTCCAGGTGTTCTTCTCGACACCGCCGGTGACACCGAGGTAGACGTAGCTGCCCTGGACGTACGCGCTGAGCTTGTAGGCCGTGTTCGGCTGCACGCTCACGGTCTGCTGGCACCGCGCGTTGCTCTGCCCGACCGGCGCGCCCTGCAGCGCGTACGAGCCGGTGCGCTTGGTGGCGTTCGTGACGCTCGTGCCCTCGGTGCAGGTCCAGCCGCCGAGGTTGCCGGCCTCGAAGCCGCTGTTGGCCGCGAGGTTCGCCGCCGCGGCGCTGCCGGTGATCACCAGCACCAGACCGGCGCAGGCGACGAACGCGGACAGCAGCGCTACGGCTGCCCGTCTGGTTTTGGACATGGTCCACCTCCACACACTCATGCGGCGACCATGTTGTGAGTGGACTAAAAATGGACTAGACCACTGCGTCCGGTCAAGTCCTGGATTAGCTTGATGTCCGTGTTCACCCTCGAAGACGCCATCGCGATCGCCACCTCGGCCCACGACGGGCAGGTCGACAAGTCGGGCCGGCCGTACATCGGACACCCGTTGCGGGTCATGGGATCCGTGTCCGGCGAGCACGAGCGGATGGCCGCCGTGCTGCACGACGTCGTCGAGGACACCGCGGTGACCGCGGCGGACCTGCTGGAGCGCGGCTGCCCGGCCGTCGTCGTCGACGCCGTCGTGGCCCTGTCGCACCTCCCGGACGAACCGCAGGAGGACTACCTGCGCCGCGTGGCCGCGAACCCGTTGGCACGCACCGTGAAGCACGCGGACATCGCCGACAACCTCTCCCCCGCCCGCATCGCGCGCCTGGACGAGGCGACGCAGGAGCGCCTGAAGGCCAAGTACGCGCGGGCCCTGAGGTTGCTCGACGAGTACGTGAGCTAACTCGCCTTCTTCATCGGTACAGACCTCGTGAGCAGGGTGTATTATCGAAACGTAACCAAGATTGGAAGGACACGATGACCCGCCACGACCTGTCCGTGAAGTCCCTGCGCTCGAGCCTGGCCTCCCGCCGCGCTGCTCGCGTCAAGCGCCAGAGCCTGGAGCGGCAGTTGGCCAGCTACACCACCGAGAGTGACCGACTGGAGCTGGACGCCATCCTCTCCCGCCACCCGGCGGAGGAGACCGGTGAGCTCCGTTCGATCATCAACCGCCAGGCGATGGACCGCCTCCTGCGTTCCGCCTGACGTACATCCCCTTGGGCCACCCCGGCAACGATGCCGAGGGTGGCCTTCGCGTTTCTAGAACAACCGCTTGAGCGTCAGCACGTTGTCCTTGCGGGTCTCCTCCTGGCCCTCCGGCCCCACCAGCGGCCGTTCCACCACCTCGTCGGTGATGATGATCCAGTTGTCCGCGAGCTTCAGGTGGTCGAGCACGTCCTTGGTCGTCGGGAAGTAGTAGTCCTGGTGCGGCGACCACGACGGCGCCCCGGCGTGCCCGCCGATGACCAGGTGCCCACCGGGAGCCACGGCGTCGGACGCGCGCTTGAGGATGCTGTTGCGCTCCCCGTCCTCCTCGACCGGCGAGTGCAGGAACTGCGCGCTGACGAGGTCGTACACACCGTCGGGGAACGTGGCCTTGAGGTCGTGCCGTTCCACCGAGATCTCCACGCCGGCGTCGTGCGCGTGCTTCAGCGCCCGGTCCAGCGCCACCTGCGACACGTCGACCCCGAGCACCCGCCAGCCCCGCTTCGCCAGCCACACGGCGTCGCCGCCCTCGGCGCACCCGACGTCCAGCGCGCTGCCGGGCGCGAGGCGTTCGACCTCGCGCACGAGCAACGGGTTCGGCCTGCCGGACCAGACCTGGTCCCGCTCCGAGTAGAAGGTCTCCCAGAACTCCTGTGCTGTCGTCATGGCACCAAGGTGCTCCCACCCGTGCGAAAACGGCAAACTACGTTGCCGGATTGGCAACGCCCGGTCCGGGCAGCAGGTCGACGTCGCCGGCGTGCATCGGCTCGCCGCACCGGTCGCAGCGCAGTGCGACGTCCGCGATCTCCCCGCACGCGTGGTGCCGGTAGAGCACGGGCGGTCCCGCCTCCCCCGCGAGCCACCGGTCACCCCAGCCCTTCATGACCATCAGCAGGTCGACCAGCTCCGCGCCCTTGCGCGTGAGCACGTACTCGTACCGCGGGCGCTGGTCGTACGGCCGCCGTTCGAGCACCCCCTGCGCCACGAGGTGGTTCAGCCGTTCCGTGAGCACCTTGCGGGAGATCCCGAGATCGGTCTGCAGCTGCTCGAACCGGGTCATCCCTGCCCACACGTCCCGCAGGATCAGCGGCGACCAGGGTTCGCCGATCACGTCGAGCGTGCGCGCGATCGAACACGCCATCCCGCTGAAGCTCGTGCGCTGCATGAGCCCACCCTAGCAACTCGGGGTTCCCTGAAGGAACTCAAGCCTGCTACGGTTCCCGGAGTCTCTTGAGGGAACTCGGAGGAATGACATGAGCAAGGTGATCAGCGCCCACTCGGTGTCGGTCGACGGCTACATCACCGGCCGCGACCCCCGTCCCGGCCACGGCCTCGGCGACGGCGGCGTGCTGTTCGACTGGTACTTCGGCGGTGACACCCCGAGCCGGCAGTTCGACGGCTTCACGCTCAGCGGGGCGAGCGCCGAGGTGTTCGACTTCCACGCCGGACGCCTCGGCGCCGTCGTCGCCGGTCGCACCACCTTCGAGGACTCGGACCGCTTCGGCGGCGGCAGCCCGCACCCGAACGCGGAGCTGGTCCTGCTCACCCGCCGCCCAGCCGACCTCACCGAGCGCCAAACGCTTGCCGGCACGATCGAGGACGCCGTCGCGAAGGCCCGCGAGCTCGCCGGCGGCAAGGACGTCGGCCTGATGGGCGGCGGTGTCCTGAACGCGGCACTGCGCGCCGGACTGGTCGACGAGGTGGTGCTGCACCAGGTCCCGGTCCTGCTCGGCCACGGCCGCCCGTTCTTCCAGGAGCTCCCCGCGCACATCGGCCTCAGCCTGGTCGACGTCGTCCCGGCCCCCGGCGTGACGCACCTCCGTTACGAGGTCGCGCGATGAACCCCGACCTGCGCGCGGTGCTCGACGGCACCCCGATCGCCCACCTCGCCACCGTGCTGCCCGACGGCGCGCCGCACTCCGTGCCGCTGTGGATCGGCACGCACGGCGACCACATCGCGATCCTCACCGGACCGGCGTCGCGCAAGGCCCGCAACCTGCGCCGCGACCCGCGCCTCGCGATCTCGCTGACGCACCCGGACAACCCGTTCCAGCCCATCAGCCTGCGCGGCCGCGTGGTCGAGTGGCTGGAGGGCGACGAGGCGTGGGAGATCATCGACCGGATCGCCGAGAAGTACCTCGGTGGGCCCTACCCGCGCGAGGACGACCGGGTCGTCGCGCTCGTCGAGCCCACCGCGTGACTCAGCCCAGCAGCGAGATGTCCAGCCGTCCGTAGTGGAACTCGCGCACGGCGATGACGAGCTCGTCCACCGTGAGCACGCCGTCGCCGTCCAGGTCGATGCGGTCGAACGCGGCGTCGGAGGCGGCGTCGCTCAGGCCCACCGCCGAACCGAGCCAGCGGCGCAGCTCGACCTTGTCCACCAGGCCGTCGCGGTCGGTGTCGCACAGGTCGGCGATCGCGGAGATGGTCGGCCGCAGCAGGTCGTCGAAACCCTCGTCGCCGCGGTCGAACATCAGCCGCTGGTTCGCCGCGAGGTACTGCTCCAGGGTCATCGCGCCGCCGGGTCCCACGCCCGCCGCCTCGGCCTGGCGCCGGTGGAGGACGACGAGCGCCTCCATGACGGCACGGCCGCGGCCGCTGTTCAGGGTCTCGCCGAACGCGGCGACGATCCGCCGCGCCTCCGCCTCGTAGTCACCGCGGCCGATGAACCCGTCGCCGTCGGCGTCCCACTTCTCGAAGCGCCGGACGTCGTTCTCATGGCTCACAACAGAAGTCATGACCACCGACGTTAGGCAACGCGCCGGGACGCCGACAGTCGCACGACCTGATGAACCTGCTTCGCTCAGAACAGGGTCGCGGGTTCGACCGGTTCGGGCTCGGGCAGTGCCTCGAGGTCGGGTACGAGCGCGCGCACCTCGTCGTGGAACCGGCGGGCCAGTGCCGGTGCGTCGTGGTTGCCGGGGGTGTGCAGGAACACCGTCGGCGTCCTGCCCTCCCGCAGCCAGCCGGCGACCACCTCGGTCCACGGCCGCCACCCCTCGACCGTCTCCTCCTCCGAGTCGCGGCCCAGGTAGCGGACGACCGGCTCGCCGGTCAGCGCCCGTGTCCGCCGCGGCAACCGCGGTTTCCTGTCCCAGGCTTCCCGCTCGTCCTCGCTGGTCGGCGGGCTCTGGAAGAGGACCTCGGTGTCGAACGGCACCCACTCGGCGTCCACACCGGCGAGCGCGCCCTCCAGCAGCGACGTCGCCCTGCCGTCGGTGAAGAACAGCGGGTGGCGCACCTCGACGGCACGCCGGAGGCCGGCGGGCAGCCTGCGCAGGAAGCGGACCAGGGAGTCGACCTCCGCCGGGCCGAACGAGCCGGGCAGCTGCGTCCACAGGACCGCGCGCTCGCCGAGAGGCTCGACCGCGTCCAGGAACGCCCGCATCTCGGTCTCGACGCCGGTCAGGCGCCGCTCGTGCGTGACGGTCTTGGGCAGCTTGACCACGAACCGGAAGTCGGGGCCGGTCTGCTCCGCCCAGGCGGTGACGGTCTTCCTGGCGGGCGTCGCGTAGAACGTGGTGTTGCCCTCGACGGCGTTGCACCAGCCCGCGTAGGCCCGCAGCCGCTCCCCGGCGGGAAGCGACTGCGGCAGGTACCTCCCGAGCCACGCCTTGTGGTTCCACATCGCGCAGCCGACATGAAGACGTGCCACCGAAGCTACTTCTTGCCCTTCGGCTCGTCGGTGGACAGCGCGGCGACGAAGGCCTCCTGCGGCACCTCGACGCGGCCGACCATCTTCATGCGCTTCTTACCTTCCTTCTGCTTCTCGAGCAGCTTGCGCTTGCGGGTGATGTCACCGCCGTAGCACTTGGCCAGCACGTCCTTGCGGATCGCGCGGATCGTCTCGCGGGCGATCACGCGGGCACCGATCGCGGCCTGGATCGGCACCTCGAACTGCTGCCGGGGGATGAGCTCACGCAGACGGGTCGCCATGCGCGTGCCGTACGCGTAGGCGTAGTCCTTGTGCACGATCGCGCTGAACGCGTCGACCGTCTCGCCCTGCAGCAGGATGTCGACCTTGACGAGCTCCGCGTCCTGCTCGCCGGCCTCCTCGTAGTCCAGCGACGCGTAACCGCGGGTGCGGGACTTCAGCGAGTCGAAGAAGTCGAAGATGATCTCGCCGAGCGGCATGGTGTAGCGCAGCTCGACGCGGTCCTCCGACAGGTAGTCCATGCCGCCGAGCTGGCCGCGCTTGGACTGGCAGAGCTCCATGATCGCGCCGATGTAGTCGGACGGGGCGATGATGGTGCACTTCGTGACGGGCTCGTAGACCTCGGCGCGCTTGCCCTCCGGCCAGTCGGACGGGTTCGTCACGACGTGCTCGGTGCCGTCCTCCATCACGACGCGGTACACGACGTTGGGGGCCGTGGAGATCAGGTCGAGGCCGTACTCGCGTTCGAGGCGGTCGCGGGTGATCTCCAGGTGCAGCAGGCCGAGGAAGCCGCAGCGGAAACCGAAGCCCAGCGCCGCGGACGTCTCCGGTTCGAACGTCAGCGCGGCGTCGTTGAGCTGCAGCTTCTCCAGCGCCTCGCGCAGCTCCGGGTAGTCGGAGCCGTCGACCGGGTACAGGCCCGAGTAGACCATCGGGCGCGGTTCGCGGTAGCCGGCGAGCGGCTCGGTGGCGCCCTTGCGCTCGGACGTGACGGTGTCGCCGACCTTGGACTGGCGGACGTCCTTCACGCCGGTGATCAGGTAGCCCACCTCGCCGACGCCGAGGCCGCGGGACGGCTTGGGCTCCGGCGAGACGATGCCGACCTCGAGGATCTCGTGGGTGGCGCCCGTCGACATCATCTTGATGCGCTCGCGCGGCGTGATCTTGCCGTCGACGACGCGGATGTAGGTGACGACGCCGCGGTAGGTGTCGTAGACCGAGTCGAAGATCATCGCGCGGGCCGGGGCGTCGTCCGCGCCGACCGGCGGCGGGACCTGCTTCACGACCTCGTCCAGCAGCGCCTCGACACCGAGACCGGTCTTCGCGGAGACCCGCAGCACCTCCTCCGGCTCGCAGCCGACGATGTGCGCGATCTCCTTGGCGTACTTGTCCGGGTCCGCGGCGGGCAGGTCGATCTTGTTCAGCACCGGGATGATGGTGAGGTCGTTCTCCATCGCCAGGTACAGGTTCGCGAGCGTCTGCGCCTCGATGCCCTGAGCGGCGTCGACCAGCAGCACGGCGCCCTCGCAGGCCTCCAGCGCGCGGGACACCTCGTAGGTGAAGTCGACGTGGCCCGGCGTGTCGATCATGTGCAGGACGTGGTCCTGCCCCTCGACCTGCCACGGCAGGCGCACGTTCTGCGCCTTGATGGTGATGCCGCGCTCGCGCTCGATGTCCATGCGGTCGAGGTACTGAGCGCGCATCGCCCGCGCTTCGACCACGCCCGTGAGCTGCAGCATGCGGTCGGCCAGCGTCGACTTGCCGTGGTCGATGTGCGCGATGATGCAGAAGTTCCGGATGAGCTCCGGAGGCGTGAAGGTCGTGTCGGCGAACGTGGTCAAGGCAGTCCTCAACAGGAAATCGGACGGGTGTCCCCTTATGGTCCCATAGAGGCCCCGGTGCTCTGCACCACTAGGGTGCGTCCCGTGCAGATGAACGGTGAGGACCCCCGCCCCGCGAAGGGCGCGGTCCGTGAAATCTACGACGCTGCCGGCGCCGCGAAGCTCGCCTACGAGCCCTCGGTGGACGGCGATGCCGACCCCGGCGAGGTCGTCTGGGCCTGGGTGCCCTACGAGGAGGACGCGAACCGCGGCAAGGACCGCCCGTTGCTGGTCGTGGGCCACGCGAACGGCGACCTGATCGCGTTGATGCTCTCCTCGAAGGAGCCGCGCGACGACTACCTGGAGCTGGGCTCCGGTGCCTGGGACCGCGAGGGCCGGCCGTCCTACCTGCGGC
Organism: Lentzea sp.; assembly: GCF_036380075.1. Taxonomy (NCBI): domain Bacteria; kingdom Bacillati; phylum Actinomycetota; class Actinomycetes; order Pseudonocardiales; family Pseudonocardiaceae; genus Lentzea; species Lentzea sp. The sequence continues at coordinate 8,873 of NZ_DASVFL010000303.1, forward strand.
TCGACCGGGTGTTCGCGCTCGACTCCGACGACGACATCCGCCGCGAGGGCGCCGTGCTGGCGCCCGCCGCGTTCGGCGAGGTCGTGGACGCGCTGCGCGAACGCCACGGCTGGCGCTGACGGTCAGTCCCGCGACGACAGGGCCTGGGTGCCGAGGACGGTGAGCAACGCGAGGCGCTCGGCGTCCTCGGTCCCGGGTTCCGCCGTGTAGATCATGATCCGCAGGTCGCTGCCCGCCACGGTCATGACGTCGCAGTCGAGCGTCACGTCCCCCACCCGCGGGTGCTCGATGGTCTTGCGGGCGGCGACGTGCCGTCCGACGGCGCCGGCCTCCCACAGCTCGGCGAACCGCTCGCTGTGCGCCCGCAGCTCGCCGACCAGCCGCTGCAGCTGCCCGTCCGCCGGGTAGCGGGCGGCGGCGGCCCGCAGGTCGGCGACCTGGGCGACCTTCAGCGCGTCCAGCTCCTCCGGCGACTGCCGCGCCCGGCTGCCCCCGCTCACGAACGTGCGCCACACGCCGTTGCGCTCGTTGCCGCGCACGCCGGTCGGGTCGCCCATCAACGCCGCGTACTCCTGGTTCGCCACCAGCAGCGTCCAGCACGCGTCGAACACCGCGACGGGAGTGCCGGCCAGCCGGTCCAGCATGCGTTGCACGCTCGGCGTGACGTGTGCTGGCACCATCGCCGCTCCCGGCGGCACGAGCTCGGCGAGCCGGAACAGGTGCTCGCGCTCGGCCGCCGACAGCCGCAGCGCCCGTGCGAGGGCCTCGACGACCTGCGACGACGGGTTGGACGCCCGTCCCTGTTCGAGGCGCGTCACGTAGTCGACGGAGATCCCGGCCAGGCTCGACAGCTCCTCCCGCCGCAGCCCCGCGGCACGGCGATGCGACCCCTCGGGAAGTCCCGCCGCCTCGGGCGAGAGCCGGTCCCGCCAGCGGCGCACCGCCCGTCCGAACTCCGTCGCAGCCACGACCCCGATTGTGCCGCCCGGCCCGGCGACGTGCCTGGTACCGGCAGTCCCAGGAAGACCGGTCGACTGGCTGGTCCTCTCGGGCCGGACGAACCTGGGGTGCATGACGACGACATTGATCACCGGGGCCAACAAGGGCCTCGGTTTCGAGACCGCCCGCCGCCTGATCGAGGCAGGTCACACCGTCTACCTGGGCAGCAGGGACTCCGGACGCGGACGCGAGGCGGCCGAGCGGCTGGGTGCGCGCCTGGTCGTCCTCGACGTCACCGACGACGCGTCGGTGGCCGCCGCCGCCAAGGCGGTCGAGGCCGACGGCGGGCTCGACGTGCTGGTCAACAACGCGGGCGTCGAGGGCCGGACCGAGGACGGCGGCATCGTCAGCGCCGCGGACACCACCGGCGAGACCATGCGCACGATGTTCGAGACGAACGTGTTCGGGCTGGTGCGCGTCACGCACGCGTTCCTGCCGCTGCTGGCCCGGTCCGCCGCGCCCGTCATCGTGAACGTGAGCAGCGGCCTGGCCTCCGTGACCGCCGCCAGCACCCCGGGTTCGCCGACCCACTTCTACCCCGGCGTGGCGTACCCGGCGTCCAAGACGGCGGTCAACATGGTCACCGTGCAGTACGCCAAGGCGTTCCCCGACATCCGGATCAACGCCGTGGAACCCGGCTACACCAAGACGGACCTCAACGCGAACACCGGCGTGCAGACCGTCGAGGAGGGCGCCGAGATCATCGTGCGCATGGCGCAGACCGGTCCCGACGGCCCGACCGGCGGCTTCTTCTCCGCGCACGGCCCGCTGCCCTGGTGAGCCTCAGGCGAGCCGCGTGATGTCCACCGTGACCTCCAGCGCGGTCGCCGCACCGCCGGAGTAGATGCCCTTCAACGGCGCGACGTCGGCGTAGTCGCGGCCGAGCGCCACCCACACGTGCCGCGGCCCGACCGGGATGGCGTTGGTGGGGTCGTAGCCCCACCAGCCCCCGGTCCACGCCTCGATCCACGCGTGGGACTCGCCGCGCACGGTCTCCCGCAGCGCGCCTTCTTCCTTCGTGTGCAGGTAGCCGGACACGTACCGCGCCGGAATCCCCATGCCGCGCAGGAGGACGAGGCTCAGGTGCGCGAAGTCCTGGCACACGCCCTTGCGTTCGTGCCACGCGTCGACGGCCGACGTGTGCACACCCGTCGACCCCGGCTGATACGTGAGCTGTTCCCACACCCATTGCGATGCGGCCAGCACGGCCTCCGACGGCGACTTGCCCCTCTTCAGCTCACGCGCCTTGGCCAGCAGTTCGCGGTCGCGCGGCGTGTAGCGGGTGGGTTCGAGGAACTCCGTGTACCGGTCGAGGAGGTTCTCCTCGCGCATGTCCGCCCACGTGCCGGTGGTCACCGGTTCGATCTCCGAGCTCGTCTCCACCACGGACGACGCGACGACCTTCAGTTCCGTGTGCGGTGCGTGCAGGTCGAACGACGTGACCTCGGTGCCCCAGTAGTCGGTGTAGCGGAACGCACGGGTCGCGGGACTCGTCTCGACGCGGGACACCACCACGTTCTGACGGCGGTCACCGCGCGGGGTGAGCCGTGCCTCGTTGTACGACTGCACAACAGGCGCCTCGTAGACATAGCCCGTCGTGTGCACCACACGCACTCGCCAACTCATGGTCAGCCCACCTCGGTGTTGGTCCAGGCGACCCACGGCGCCACGTGGAAGTATTGCTGCGACACGGCCTCACCGACGTCACGGACCGTCTTCTGCAGTGCGGCAAGGCGTTTCGGCAGGTCGTCGAGCAGGTCGTGCGGGCGCAGGAACTCGAGCTCGCTGCGCGCCTTGCCGAGCAACCGCAGCGCCTCGGCCCGTGCACCCACTCGCACCGACGGCTGGTCGTCCAACTGTTCCAGGCACGCCTCGGCCTGCCGCAGTGCGTGGAACACCGACCGCGGGAACAGCCTGTCCAGCAACAGGAACTGCACCACGCGCGACGCGTCCAACGCGCCGCGATAGGTCCGCAGGTACGTGTCGTGGGCGCCGGCGGAGCGCAGAACCGTGACCCAGCCGGGAGAAGACGCCTTGTCGCCGACCCGTGCGAGGAGAAGGCGGACGATCATGTCGACGCGCTCGACCGACCGTCCCAGCACGAGGAACCGCCACCCGTCGTCACGGGACATCGTCGAGTCCGCCAGTCCCGCGAACATCGCCGCGCGTTCCTCGACGAAACTGAAGAACGCGTGTGGTCCCATCGTGCGCGCGTAGGTCTCCCGTTCCGCGACGGCGTTCCACATCGCGTTGAGGCACTCCCACATCTCGGTCGACACGACCTCGCGCGCACCACGGGTGTTCTCACGCGCGCTGTTGACCGACGACACGATCGAGCTCGGGTTGTCCTTGTTGTACGCCACCAGTTCCGTCAGCGACCACACGTCGAACTGGTCCGCGCCTGCCGGCGGCGTGATGCCGAGGACGGTGAGGAGCTGCCGCGAGGTGGCGTCCGGGTCGACGGTCGCGTCCTCCAGCAGCTGGTGGACCGAGACGTCGAGGATGCGCGCCGTGTCGTCCGCCCGTTCGACGTACCGGCCGATCCAGTACAGCGACTCCGCGTTGCGTGCCAGCACTCCGCGCCTCCTCTACTGCTGCTGTTGTTGCTGTTGCTGGGAAGTCGTCAGCTCCGGCCCCTGCTCGGCCGCCGCGACCTCCACGTCGGACGGTCCGGCGAGGCCGGGCTCCGCGAGCTCACGCTCCTGCGTGGACGACTTCGCCGCGAGCACCCAGGTGTCCTTGGACCCGCCGCCCTGCGACGAGTTGACGATCAGGCTGCCCTCCGGCAGCGCGACGCGGGTGAGACCGCCCGGCAGGACGAAGATGAAGTTGCCGTCGTTGACCGCGAACGGCCGCAGGTCGACGTGCCGCGGCGCGAGCTTGTCGCCCACCTTGGTCGGCACGGTGCTCAGCTGCACGACGGGCTGCGCGATCCACCCGCGCGGGTTGGTCCTGATCCGCTTGCGCAACGAGTTCAGCTGCTTGGCCGTCGCGTCCGGCCCGAACACGATCCCGTACCCGCCGGAGCCCTCGACGGGCTTGACCACGAGCTCGTCGAGCCGGTCGAGCACGTGCGTGCGTTCGTCCTGGAGCCAGCACCGGAACGTGTCGACGTTGGGCAGCAACATCTTCTCGCCGAGGTAGTACTGCACGATCTCGGGCAGGTAGGTGTAGACGAGCTTGTCGTCCGCCACCCCGTTGCCCACCGCGTTGGCCACGACGACGTTGCCCGCCCGTGCCGCGTTCAGCAGGCCGGCGATGCCCAGCACCGAGTCCGGCCGGAAGTGCACGGGGTCGAGGAAGTCGTCGTCGATGCGCCGGTAGATGACGTCGACCTGGCGTTCGCCCTCGGTCGTGCGGAGGTAGACGAAGTTGTCGCGGCAGAACAGGTCCCGCCCCTCGACCAGTTCCACCCCCATCTGCCTGGCCAGCAACGAGTGCTCGAAGTAGGCGGAGTTCGCGAGTCCCGGCGTGAGCACGACGACGTTCGGGTCAGCCGCATTGGGTGCCGCCGCGTTGCGCAGCGCCCTGAGCAGGTGGATCGCGTAGTCACCCACCGCGCGCACGCGGTGTCGTGCGAACAAGTCGGGGAGCACCCGCGCCATCGTCCGGCGGTTCTCCATCACGTAGGAGACGCCCGACGGGCACCGCAGATTGTCCTCGAGCACCCGGAACGTGCCCTGCTCGTCGCGGACGAGGTCGACGCCGGCGACGTGGATGCGCACCCCGTTGGGCGGGCTGATGCCGGCCGCCTCCCGGTGGAAGTGTTCGCAGCTCGTGATGAGGCGCCGCGGCAAGACTCCGTCGCGGACGATCTGGGCGTCGCCGTAGATGTCCGCGAGGAACATCTCCAGTGCCCGCACCCGCTGCACGATGCCCTTCTCCAGCTTCGACCACTCGCTCGCGGTGATGATCCGCGGGATCAGGTCGAGCGGGAACGGCCTCTCCTGACCGCTCAGCGAGAACGTGATCCCCTGGTCGACGAACGCCCGTCCCAACGCCTCACTGCGCGCGTTCAGGTCGTTGACCTGCGACGGAGCCACCGACTCGTACAGCGCGCGATAGGCGCTCCGCACTCCGTCGTCGGTGGAGAACATCTCGTCGTAGGCGTCGGCGTGCGGCCGCTGCGGGTCGAGGTAGCCGTTGAACAACGCACCGAGCCTCGGCGTGGTGACCGTGCGGCTGCGGCGCAGTCCTGAGGTGCGGGCTCGGTGGTCCATGGTCCACATCTTGACCCCAGCTGCGCCGTTCGCGCACTAGTTCGTCCGGACAAGAAACTTCCTGGAAACGAACTCGGCGCGCCACCGCAACGGCCAGCACACACGTTTGAACACAAAAAAGCCCTGCGGGGAGCGCTTGTGGCGCTCGACCCGCAGGGCAAATTAAGTTCGGCGGCGACCTACTCTCCCACACCGTAACCAGTGCAGTACCATCGGCGCAGAAGGGCTTAACTACCGGGTTCGGAATGGGACCGGG
>NZ_DASVFL010000304.1:0-5215 GCF_036380075.1 Lentzea sp.
TGCTCGACCTGCTGCTGCGGCTGTCGGAGGACCGGCAGATCGTGCTGTTCGCGCAGGAGACCGCGGTGGTGGAGTGGGCGCGGGAGCGGCTGGGTGAGCGGGACGTGCTGCACCAGCTCACGCCGGTGGCGGCCTGAGCAGCCGCGCGGCGTTGAGCGCGGTGACCCGGACGGCGACGTCGTCCGGGTCTTCGTGTTCCCAGACCCGGACCACGAGCCACCCGGCGGCCGCGAGCCGGAGATCGGTGTCCCGGTCGCGGACGACGACGCCGTGCGACTTCACGCGCCACCACTCGCGGTTCGCCTTCGGCAGGTGGCCGTGTTCGGGACACGAGTGCCAGTAGCAGCCGTCGACGAACAAGGCGATCTTGGCGCCACGCAGCAGCACGTCCACCCGTCTGCGCCGGTTGGTGCCCGGTGCGGCGACATCGACCAGACAACGCAGTCCGCGGCGGTGCAGCGCCCGACGAACCGCCAGTTCAGGGGCGGTGCCGGTCCTGCGGGTCCTGCGCATCACCCTCGCCGTCGCCTCCGAGGTGGCGGCCGGTGCTGGTCCTGCGTCGACGTAGCGGTACACGAGCAGCAGTCTCCAGGAATTGTCAGACCCCGGCGCTACCGTCGGCTCATGACCAACGCCGCCTTCCGCAAGCTCACCCCCACCGCCGACGAGCAGCTCGCCGAGCTCGGCCTGCGCCGGCAGGTCCTGGACCGCGCGGTGTCCGCCGGCATCGACGCCCGCGCCGCCTCGCCGCCGTTCGGGCCGACCAACGCGGCCGGGCTGCTCGACTGGATCCACCGGGTGGGCACGTTGCGTCGGCTGCTTGTGGAAGAGGGGTGGCAGCGGCTCGACCACTGGAACGCCGGGCTGGTGCGGCACCCGTCGCGGCCGATCCTGCTGGGCACGTTGCAGGGCAACCGGGGGACGGGGTCGCCGGACGTGCCGTTGCGCAGCGACTACGCGAAGGGGCCCGCCATCGCGGCGATGATGCGGGACAACGACCACGACCAGTTCGCGCTGTTCGAGAACGTGCGCAACGAGGGGTTCAAGCTGTGGTTCCTCGTCACGTACCCGTTGCAGCTGGAGGACCGGCTCGTGGTGTTGCGGGAGGTGTCGCAGCCGGAGCCCACGCCGCAGAACCAGGTCATCGAGCGGTGGGCGCACCGGATCGTGTTGCCGCCGATGGAGTTCCCGCAGCCCAGGACGCCCACTGTGGACGGTCCGGAGGAGGTGGACTTCCCCGTCGCGCTGCGCCGGCGCGGTGTGCCGCGCGGGTGATCCCACCCGTCGGACCGTCGTGACCTGCTGACCGTCCACTTCACGAGACCCGCCTCGCCTGGCGACGGGCCGGGGGCCACAATGGCCCGATCATGCTCACGCCCTCGCGACTCACGCTCGCCCGCACCCGGCGCGGTCTCACCGCGGCCGAGCTCGCGCGCAAGGCCGGGGTGCAGGCGCGGGCGATCGGCGAGTACGAGCGCGGCGTCCGCCGGCCCAAGGCCGCCACGGTGGAGCTGCTGGCCGGGGCGCTCGGGTTCCCCGGGACGTTCCTCCTGGCACCGGAACCGCCGCGGCCCCAGAGCGCGCTGCGGGAAGCGCCGCCCACCGCGCAGGCGACCGCCGCGGCGCAGCTGGCGATCGAGTTCAACGGATGGCTCGAGCGCCTCTTCGTGCTGCCCCAGCCCGACCTGCCCCGGCCGAGGACGTCGCCGGACGGGACGCGGGAGTGCTGGCGACTCGACCACGGGCCGGCGCCGAACATGGTGCAGCTGCTGGAGGCGCACGGGGTGCGGGTGTTCTCGCTGCCGGTCGACTGCGGCGCGCAGGAAGCGTTCTCGTGCTGGCACAACGGCACGCCGTACGTGTTCCTCACGCCGGCGGCATCGCCGGAGCAGGCCCGGTTCGACGCGGCCGTCCAGCTCGCGGTGCTGCTCGGGCACGACGCGCCGCAGGAGTTCGCCGACGAGTTCCTCATGCCCCGGCAGCGGCTCAGGGGCACGGACCACCGGCACTGGCACGTGGCCAGAGAACGGTTCATCAAGAGGGCGAACGTCCTCAGCCTCGCCCACGGCGGCATGACGCGCCGCGAGACGTCCAAACTGCTCACCAAGGTGTTCCGGGTCCTCCGTGAGAACGGCACGACACCGCTGCACGTCGCCAAGGAACTGAACCTTGGCCTGGAGGAGCTCAACGGGCTGGTGTTCGGCCTGGTCCTCACCGCGCTGCCGGGTGGCGGCGAACCGGGGCCGAGAGGGCGCGCGCGTCTCACCCTGGTGCACTGAAAGCACCGGGATCAGGCGAAGGCTTGCCGAGGAGAATCCGCGGTCACCGTTGGTCGACAGCTCCGGGCAGCGTGACCCTCTGGTCACTGATTGAAGTATTTGGCCCGTTGTATTAGACCAAACGAGCGATTCTTGAAACGCATCGCCCGGCATGCTCGACACTCAGAGTGACGGGACGCCGAGTCGTGAGGATGCCCCATGACGATGCAGCAACGCACAGAGCCCTCGCCCGCAGCCGTACTCATCGCCGTTGCCGTGCTCGCGCTGGTTCTGACCGTTGCTCTCGGCCCGCTCGGCTTCGTCATCGGACTCGCGCTGTTCGCGTTGATGTTCGTCGGGACCAAGCACAACCACGCCTCCGAACCGGTCACCACGATGCGCACGCGGTCCCGCATCCGCCGCCTGTCCACGGCAGGACGGGTCGCGGTCGTCGACGAGTCGCACCACCAGGACGCCATCGCCGAGATCGCGCGGCAAGCCTCGGCGCTCGCGGTCGACGGGGCCGTTCCCGCGACCGCCGTGCTCGTGCCGGAGTCCGGAAAGGTGGTGCGGGTCGACCTGCTGCGGACCGACGGCTCCGCGGTCACCGCCGGCTACCTGCGCGGAGACCAGGCCACGGACTACCAGCCGTTGCTGCTGGAGCTGGCCGAACGCGGCGAGCTCGGTTCATGCCCCGCCCGCATCCTGGGCAGCGGCCCGCACTACGGCGTGCACCTGCATCTCGGCGTGCCGCGGCTACTGCTGCTCGACCACGAAGCGCTCGGCACGGCACCGACGCTTCCAGCCGAGCAGCAAGTCACCATCACGGACGAGGAATCGCATCAGCACGTGCTGCACCGCGTGGTCAACGGCCGCACTCCCGTCCACGTCATCGCAGAACTGAAGGACTGCCGCATCGCCCGCGGCTCCCACATCGGCGAGCACACCCTCGAGGTGCTGCTCGAAGGCGAACGCATCGGCCAGCTCGCCCACTCGACGGGCCGTCGCTACTGGGAGACGGTGCAGCAATGGCGCGCCCGCACCGGCCGCGCGCTGTGCGAAGCCGTGATCACCAACGAAGGCACGCGCGGCCTTCACGCGAAGCTGCTGCTGCCCAAGTAGTCCGCGAACGTGCGCGGCTCACGACCGAGCACCCGCTGCACGCCATCGGACAGGTGCGCTTCTTCGCCCGTGCGGATGCGCACGAGCAGCATCGTGACGAGGTCGGCGATTTCGTCCGGGTAGCCGAGGCCGCGCAACGAGCCAGCGAACTCGTCCGGCTCGACGTCGCTGTAGACGACGGGCTTGCCGGTCACCGCGACGATCCGCGCCAGCATCTCGGCGAACGACAACGGCTCGGCGCCGCTCAGCTCGTAGGTCTTCCCCGCGTGTCCGTCTTCGGTCAGCGCGACGACGGCGACCTCGGCGATGTCCACGACGTCGATGAACGGGTGGAGGCCCTGGCCCGCGGGCACCGCGAGCTCACCGTGCCGCACGGGCTCGGCGAACAGGTCCTCGTCGAAGTTCTGCATGAACCAGGTCGGCCGCAACACCGTCCAGTCGACACCGGAGTTCTTGACCGCCGCCTCGGACGGGTCGTCGTCGGGTGCGCCGCGCATCGACAGCAGCACGAGCCGTGTGACACCGGCCTTCACGGCCAGCGGCACGAACTCGGCCAGCACCGCCGGGTTGTCCGGCGGAACGACGTAGACCGCGGTGGTTCCGGTGACAGCCGGCTCCCAGGTGGCGGGGACCGACCAGTCGAACTTCGTGTCCGACGACCGCGACGCGGGACGGGCCGCGGAACCCAGGAGTGCGGTGACGCGCCGGCCGGTCTTGCCGGTGGCGCCGAGGATCAAGATGGTGGAGGGGTTGATCGCGCTCAACGTTGACATGACTCAAGCCAATCAACGTTGACGCGGACGATCCATGCTTGATCAGCCGCCTTCCTTGCTCGTTCGTCCACGTGGTAGTCAGTGGACATGAGTGAGCGTGACCTCGTGGACCTGAGGGATGCGTTGCGGGCGTTCGCCGCGGCGCGCGACTGGGACAGGTACCACACGCCGAAGAACCTGGTGATGGCGTTGTCGGGGGAGGTCGGCGAGCTGACCGACCTCTTCCAGTGGTTGACGCCGGAGGAGGCGCAGAACGCGATGGAGGACCCGGAGCTCGCCTGGAACGTGCGGGACGAGCTCGCGGACGTGATGCACTACCTGACCCGGCTGGCGGACAAGTTGGGGGTCGACCTCGTCGAGGCAGCGTTCGCCAAGATCGACAGGAATGAGCGGCGGTTCCCGACCGGTGATCTGCGGCCCGTCGCGATCGACGAGAACGGCCGGTGAGTCCGGTGTCGCCGGCGAAGCGCCGTTCCCCGATGCGGCATTGGTCTCGCTTCCCCACGGGGAACGGCGCTCCCGTGTCCAGCGTCGACGGAATGGTCCGGGGTGACGACCATCCACCTGGTCGTCGTCCGGGTTCCCGGCGACGAACGCCGGCTCGTGATCGTGCTCCAGCCGTGGCGTTCGACGCACTGCAGTCCCGCTAGAGGTACGTCAGCAGGAGGAGGATCAGGCACACCAGCAGCACGACGCCGAGCACTGCGGGCAGGAACGACTGCGAGGACGGCGCGGGTTCGCGGGCGTGCCTGCCCCGCCTCCTGCGCGCTCGCCACCGCAACGGTGCCTCCCCTGCCCACTGCTCGTTCATGACGATCACGGTAGGGATCGGGGAGGAGGCCTTGACGCACGTCACCCGCTCGCCGGGAACGCATCACCCGGTCAGCCGCCGCGGCCGGCACGAGCTCCTCGGGAAAGACGAAAAAGCCCTGCGGGGAGCGCTTGTGGCGCTCGACCCGCAGGGCAAATTAAGTTCGGCGGCGACCTACTCTCCCACACCGTAACCAGTGCAGTACCATCGGCGCAGAAGGGCTTAACTACCGGGTTCGGAATGGGACCGGG
>NZ_DASVFL010000305.1:0-37320 GCF_036380075.1 Lentzea sp.
CGACGTCACCGTCACCAACACCTCCGCGTCCGCCACGACCGGCTGGACCGTGCGGTTCACGCTGCCCGGCGGGAACGTCGTGACGCAGCTGTGGGGCGGCACGGCCGGCGCCTCGGGCACCGTCACCAACGCGCCCTACAACGGCGCGCTCAGTCCCGGTGCCTCCACGACCTTCGGCTTCCTCGCGTCCGGTTCCGGTGCGCCGGCTGTGGAGTCGGCCACCTGCACGGCCGCGTGACGCCCGTTCCCCCTGCCTCCCGATCCCTCCAACGACGAAGGGTCATCATGTTCCTCGCACGGTTGTTCACGTCCCGGCGCGCCCGGCTCACCGCGCTGGCCGCGGTCCCGCTCCTCGCCGTGACCGCGCTGACCGCGGTGGCCCAGCAGCCCGCCTCGGCCGCGCCCGGCTGTTCGGTCACCTACTCCGCACCGTCGCAATGGGACGGTGGGTTCACCGCGGGCGTCGTCGTCACCAACCTCGGTGACGCGGTCGACGGCTGGACGCTCACCTGGAGCTTCGGCGCCGGGCAGCAGGTGCAGCAGGCCTGGAACGCGCAGGTGACCCAGTCCGGCGCGCAGGTCACCGCGCGCAACGTCTCCTACAACTCGGCGATCCCCACCGGTGGCCGCGTCGAGTTCGGGTTCAACGCCTCCAGCAGCGGCTCCAACCCGAGCCCGGTCGCGTTCACGCTCAACGGCACGCTGTGCACGGGCGACGTCGGTCCCACCACGACGACGACCACGACGACCACCACCACGACGACGACCACGACGGGCAACCCGCCGGTCGGGAACCTGCCGTCGAGCTTCCGCTGGTCCTCGAGCGGGCAGCTGATCAGCCCGAAGCCGGACTCCACGCACGCGAACGTGGCGGTCAAGGACCCGAGCGTCGTCTACTACAACGGCAAGTACCACGTGTTCGCCTCGACCTACACCAACGGCTACAACCTGATGTACACCAGCTTCAGCGACTGGTCGCAGGCGTCGGCGGCACCGCACTTCTACCTCGACCGCTCCGGCGTCGGCAGCGGCTACCGGGCGGCGCCGCAGGTGTTCTACTTCGCGCCGCAACGCCTCTGGTACCTCATCTACCAGACCGGGTCGAACGCCTCGTACTCCACGACCACCGACATCTCGAACCCGTCGTCGTGGTCGGCGCCGAAGAACTTCTACGCCAACGGCATGCCGCAGATCATCCGCGACAACATCGGCAACGGCTACTGGGTCGACTTCTGGATGGTGTGCGACACCGCGAAGTGCTACCTGTTCTCCTCCGACGACAACGGGCACCTCTACCGGTCGGAGACGACCCTGGGGCAGTTCCCGAACGGCTTCACCAACACGGTGATCGCCCTGCAGGACAGCAACCGCAACCGGCTCTTCGAGGCGTCCAACGTCTACAAGATCGCCGGGAAGAACCAGTGGTTCCTGGTGCACGAGGCGATCGGCTCCGACGGCCGCCGCTACTTCCGCTCGTGGACCTCGACCTCGATCGCCGGGCAGTGGACGGCGCTGGCCGACAGCGAGTCGAACCCGTTCGCCCGCGCCAACAACGTGACGTTCCCGGGTGGACAGTGGACGCGCGACATCAGCCACGGCGAGATGGTGCGCACCAACGTCGACCAGACGATGGAGATCAGCCCCTGCAAGCTCAGCTACCTGTACCAGGGCATGGACCCCAACGCCGGCGGTGACTACAACCGGCTGCCTTGGCGGCTCGGGCTGCTGACGCAGACCAACTCGACCTGCTGACCCGCTGACCGACGCCGCCGGCTCGCCCTCCGGCGGCGTCCCCCTGCCAGAAAGGGGCGACGATGCCCTCCCGGTCCAGGACGTCCTTGCTCGCCGCGGTCCTGCTCGCGGCGACCTTCCTCCCCGCACCCGCCGCCACACCCGCCGCCTCCGCGGCCCCCGGCAGTCCCGCCCTCACCCCTCCGCTCGGCTGGAACAGCTGGAACAGCTTCGGCTGCGGCATCACCGAGAGCCAGGTCCGCCAGGCCGCCGACACGATGGTGTCGTCCGGCATGCGCGACGCCGGCTACCAGTACGTGGTGGTCGACGACTGCTGGTTCGACCCGCAGCGCGACTCGGCGGGCAACCTCCGGTCGCACCCCTCGAAGTTCCCGAGCGGCATGAAGGCGCTCGGCGACTACATCCACGACCGCGGCCTCAAGTTCGGCATCTACCAGGTGCCCAACGAGAAGACGTGCGCGCAGGGCACCGGCGCGTTCCCCGGCGCGACCGGCAGCAAGGGCCACGAGGCGCAGGACGCGCGGTCGTTCGCGTCGTGGGGCGTGGACTACCTGAAGTACGACTGGTGCTCGGGCGCCGGTACCCGCGACGAGCAGGTCGCCCGGTTCTCGATCATGCGCGACGCCCTGCGCTCCACCGGCAGGCCGATCGTCTACAGCATCAACTCCAACAGCTTCCACTCGCCGACCGGCGACCGGTACGACTGGAGCGAGGTCGCCGACCTCTGGCGCACCACCGAGGACCTGCTCGACATCTGGCAGAACGGCAACACCAACAGCTACCCGATGGGTGTGGGCAACGTCGTCGACGTCACCGCCCCGCTCGCCGTCCAGGCGGGACCCGGCCACTGGAACGACCCCGACATGCTGGTCGTCGGACGGCCCGGCCTGACGCTGACCGAGTCCCGTTCGCACTTCACGCTGTGGTCGCTGATGGCGGCGCCTCTCATGGCGGGCAACGACATCCGCACGATGTCCGCGGACGTGAGCGCGATCCTGCGCAACCAGCGCCTGATCGCGGTCAACCAGGACAGCCTCGGCGCGGGCGGGCGCCGGGTGCGCGACGACGGCGCCACCGAGGTCTTCGCCAAGCCGCTCTCGGACGGCACGGTCGCGGTCGGACTCTTCAACCGCGGCAGCGGCACCGCCACCATCTCCACCACGGCGGCCCAGATCGGGTTGTCCGGCAGCGGCTTCACGCTGACCGACCTGTGGACCGGCGGCACGTCGTCGACCTCCGGCGCGATCTCCGCCTCCGTTCCCGCGCACGGCGTCACGGCGTTCCGGGTGTCCGGCGGCAGCCTCCTGGAGAACACGACCTCCCGGCTGCGCGGCGCGGGCTCGAACCGGTGCCTCGACGTCGCGGGCGACTCGACCGCGGCCGGAGCGGGCGTGGTGGTCCAGGACTGCCTCACGCGCGCCGCCCAGCGGTGGACCTCCTGGGGCAACGGGGAGATCAGGGTGTTCGGCGACAAGTGCCTGGACGCCTACGACCAGGGCACCGCCAACGGCACGCGGGTCATCATCTGGCAGTGCAACGGCCAGGCGAACCAGCGCTGGACGATCGGCTCCGACGGAACCGTCCGCAACACCAACGCCGGCCTGTGCCTCGACGTCGAGGGCGCCGCGACCGGCAACGGCTCCCGGCTCGTGCTGTGGACCTGCAACGGCCAGACCAACCAGAGGTGGGCGCGATCATGAGATGGGCACCGGCCGCGGCGGCGTTGTCCGCCCTCACCCTGGTCGCCGCGGGAGTCGCCGCGAGCACCACCGCGCAGGCGGCACCGGGCTGTTCGGTCACCTACACCAAGACCTCCGAGTGGCAGGGCGGCTTCGGCGCGTCCGTGTCGATCACGAACACCGGTGACGCGCTCTCCGGCTGGACGCTGGAGTGGACCTACGCCTCCGGCCAGCAGGTGGGCCAGCACTGGAACGCCGTGATCACGCAGAGCGGCGCCGAGGTCAGCGCCCGCAACGCCTCCTACAACGGGTCCGTGCCGACCGGCGGCAAGGTCGAGTTCGGGTTCAACGCCACGTCCGGCTCCGCCAACGCCGACCCGGTGTCGTTCCGGCTGAACGGCACCACCTGCAACGGCGGTGGCACGGGCCCGACGAGCACCACGACGACGACCACCACGACCACGACCACGACCACGAACCCGCAGGCGGGGAACTTCACGAACCCCGTGCTGTGGCAGGACTTCGCGGACATCGACATCATCCGCGTCGGCGACGCGTACTACTACTCGGCCTCGACCATGCACTACTCGCCGGGCGCGCCGATCCTGCGGTCCTACGACCTGGTCAACTGGGAGTTCGCCGGGCATTCCGTGCCGCGGCTGGACTTCGGCTCCAAGTACGACCTCAACGGCAGCCGCGGGTACGTGCGCGGCATCTGGGCGTCGTTCCTCAACCACCGCAAGAGCAACAACACCTTCTACTGGGGCGGCTGCGTCGACTTCGCCCAGACCCACATCTACACCGCCACGGCGGTGGACGGGCAGTGGTCGAAGCTGTCCACCATCAACAAGTGCTACTACGACGCCGGCATGCTGGTCGACGACAACGACACGATGTACGTCGCCTACGGCAACACCACGATCAGCGTCGCGCAGCTGTCCGCGGACGGGAAGTCCGAGGTGCGGTCGCAGCAGGTGTTCCAGACGCCGTCGAACATCGGCACCCTGGAGGGCGCCCGGTTCTACAAGCGCAACGGCAGCTACTACATCTGGCTGACCAAGCCGGCGAACGGCCAGTACGTGCTCAAGTCCTCCAGCCCGTGGGGCCCGTACACCGTGCAGCAGGTGCTGCTGAACATGCCCACGCCGATCCAGGGCGGGGGAGTGCCGCACCAGGGCGGGCTCGTGCAGACGCAGAACGGCGACTGGTACTACATGGCCTTCGTCGACGCCTACCCCGGCGGCCGCGTCCCCGTGCTCGCGCCGGTCACGTGGACCTCCGACGGCTGGCCGCGCATCACCACCGTCAACGGCGGCTGGGGCGCGAGCTACCCGAAGCCGAACCTGCCCGCGCCACCGCGCCAGGTCAAACCCATGACCGGCGTGGACACCTTCGACGGCACCAGACTCGGGCCGCAGTGGGAGTGGAACCACAACCCCGACACCACGAAGTTCAGCGTCAACAACGGGCTCAGCCTCTCCACGGCGACCGTCACCAACGACCTGTACAACGCCCGCAACACCCTCACCCACCGCATCCAGGGCCCGACGTCCACCGGCACGGTCACGCTCGACGTGAGCGCGATGCGCGACGGTGACCGCACGGGCTTGGCGATGCTCAGAGACTCGTCGGCGTGGATCGGTGTCAAGCGGGACAACGGCCGCAACCGCGTCGTCATGGTCAACGGCCTCACCATGGACAGCAACTGGAACACCACCGGCACCGGCACGGAGGTCGCGAGCGCGGCCCTCACCGGCACCCGGATCTGGTTGCGCGCCAACGCCGACATCCGTCCCGGCAGCGGACGGCAGGCCCGGTTCTCCTACAGCACCGACGGCGTGAACTTCACGTCACTGGGCTCCGGGTTCACCTTGAAGAACGAGTGGCAGTTCTTCATGGGCTACCGGTTCGGCATCTTCAACCACGCCACGCAGTCGCTCGGCGGCACGGTCGGTGTGCAGCGGTTCGAGCTGTCCACCCCATGACGTGGCGCGGGTCCCGCACATGCGCCTGTGCGGGGCCCGCGCCGCTTCCAGCTCACCGGTCACGCCACCGGTGCCTGGCGTTCCCGGTCCAGCCAGGAGACCAGTGCCCGGCGGTCCACCTTGCCCAGCCCGGTGCTGGGCAGGGCGTCCACCGCCACGACCAGAATCGGAACGCAGTAGTACGGCAGCCGCCGCGCGACCGCCTTCCTGGCCGCGTCCGGAGACGCGTCCGCCGGGGTGACGAAGGCGGCCAGCCGGCCGTCGTGCACCAAGGTCGCGGCACGGTCCACCGCGTTCTCCAACGCCGAGGTGACGGCGTTCAGCGCCACCCGGAACCCGCGCACCTCCACCAGGTCGTCGACCCGGCCGTGGTGCTCCAACCGGCCGTCGTCCGTCCACCGGACCAGGTCGCGCGTCCGGAACATCACGTGGCCCTCGCCGAGGAACGGGTCGGGGCGGTACCTCCGCGCCGCCGGGTCCAGGCCGGTGTACCTCTCCACCACACCGGGCCCGCCGACCCACAGCTCGCCGATCGCGCCGATCGGGCAGGGCCTCCGCTCGTCGTCCAGGACGTAGACCGTCGTGTTCGGCACCGGTCTGCCGATGGCGAGCGGCTCGAAGTCCGGTTCGTGCTGCTCCACGGTGGTGACGAGGCCGAGGTCGGTCCGACCCCAGGCGTTGAGGAACCGCGCATGGCGCGACCACGCGTCCGCCAGCGCTCGAGGGCAGCGTTCGCCGGTCACCGCGACCGTGTGCGCGTTGCGGCAGGCGTCCGGGTCGATCGTCTCCAGGACGCTCGGGGTGGCGATCACGACGTCCGCGGTGCTCGCAGTCCGTTCGGCGTCGTCGCCGCGGAGCACGAGCGTGCCGCCGTTGGCCAGCGCGCAGAAGACCTCCCACAACGCCGGGCCGGAGGCGACGTGCAGCAGCTGCGCCACCCGCGTTCCCGGCCCGACGTCCAGCGCGCCGGGGGAGGTCAGCACCAGGTTGCACAGGGCGGCGTGGGAGACCGGCACACCGGTCTCCGAGGTGAAGACGACGGCCGCGACCTCGGACTCCGCGGTGGGCGTGCGCCGGAACGCGGGCAGGGGCGGCAGCGCGTCGATGGCGACGACCTCGGCCAAGTGGCTGGGCAACGAGTCCTTGCTGGTCGTGAGCACCAGGTCGATGCGTGCCGTGCGCACGACGTGCCGCAGGTGGCGCTCCGAAGCCGTCCGCGGGTCCTGCAGCACGGCGACCGCACCCGCCTTGAGCACCGCGAGGGTTCCCACCACCATCGAGGCCGACCGGGACAGGAACAGTCCCACGTGGTCACCGGCCCGCACCCCGCGGCGGACCAGGAGCTCGGCGAGCAGCGACGCCCTGGAGTCGAGCTCCCCGTACGTCAGCGACTCGCCGAGGTGCTCGACGGCCGGCACGTCCGGGTGCCGCGCGGCCCGCGCCTCGAACGCGTGGTGGACCTGGTCGAACGGCGGAGTCCTGACCGGACCGGCGCCGAACACCGCGAACAGCGCGCGGTCGTCCGGCGCCAGGTCGTGCAGAGCGGAATCGATGAACACGACACGAGGGTGCCCGTTCGGTGTTTCGCCCTCCGTTGAATCACCTGTCGATTCGATAGCTGTTGCGCAGCGGTGACTTTTCGAAACCCCGCGCCGCGACCTCGAAGCGCTAGTCCGCAGTGGACAGCTGGAAGACCGTCTCCTGGTGGTAGACCTCGCCGGGCCGCAGCACCGTGCTGGGGAAGTCCGGGCGGTTCGGCGAGTCCGGGAAGTGCTGCGCCTCCAGGGCGAACCCCGAGTGGCGGTCGTACGGCAGGCCGCCGGTGCCGACCAGCTCGTCGGTCAGGAAGTTGCCCGAGTAGAACTGGAGACCGGGCTCCGACGTCCACATCGTGAGCAGGCGGCCCGACACCGGGTCGCAGGCCTGCGCGGCGAACGGGCCGCCGTCGTCGAGCACCCAGTTGTGGTCGTAGCCGCCCGCGATCTCCAGCTGCGGGTGGGACGCGCCGATGCGCGCGCCGATCGCCGTGGGCAGCCGGAAGTCGAACGGGGTCGACTCGACCGGCACCGGGTCGCCCACCGGGATCAGGGTGCGGTCGACCGCGCAGAACCGGCCCGCGTTGAGCATCAGCGACTGGCCGAGCACGTCGCCGCCGCCCTCGCCGGCGAGGTTCCAGTAGGTGTGGTTGGTCAGGTTGAGCACCGTCGGCGCGTCCGCGGTCGCGCGGTAGGTGATGCTCAGCCTGTTCTCGCGGTCGAGGCGGTAGGTGACCTGCGCGGACACCGCGGCGGGGAAACCGCTGTCGCCGTCGGGGCTCACCAGCTCCAGCCGCACGCCCACGCTGTCCGCGTCGTGCAGCTCGGTCGCGGACCACACCTCGGTGTCGAACCCGGCCGGTCCGCCGTGCAGGCTGTTCGGCCCGTCGTTGACCGGCACGTGGTGCACGACGCCGTCGAGGGTGAACGTGCCGCGGGCGATCCGGTTGGCGTACCGGCCGACCAGGGCGCCGAAGAACACCCGGTTCGCGCCGGGCTGGCTGTTCTTGACGTAGTCGTCGAGCGAGGGGAACCCGAGCACCACGTTGGCGGGCACGCCGTCGCGGTCCGGTGCCTCCAGCGACTGGACCACACCGCCGTAGTCGAGCACGCGCACGGTGATCCCGCCCGGCCACGAGAGGGCGAACCGGTGGACGTCGGTGTCACCGAGCCGGCCGAAGAGCTCCCGGCTGATCTCGGGTTCCCGCTGCGACATCGAACTCCTTGAATCAGTTGACCTGGGCCCGGCAGTGCCGCGGCCGGATCCGTTGTGGCGCGACGCTTTCCAGGGTCGGCACGACCGGGACGACGGTGCCGTCGCGGTCGAACCTCATGCGGTCGATCGTGGTCTCGCGATGGGTGCCGTCGCCGCCCGGGACGGCGAACCGGTGGTAGGCGAGGTACCAGTCGTCGGTGCCCGGCACCCGCAGCATCGAGCTGTGCCCGGTGCCCTTGATGCCGAGCCTCGTGTCCTTGCTCAGGACCAGCCCGCGGTTGGTGAACGGGCCGGTGGGGCCCGGAGCGGTCGCGAGGGCGACGCGGTAGTCCTCGCTGCGGGTGTCGTCGACCGACCAGCTGAGGTAGTACGTGCCCTTGCGCTCCACCATGAACAGGCCCTCGCGGAAGTCCGTCAGTCCGGTGATCCGGGAGACCTTCCCGGCGTCATAGGAGATCATGTCACTGTTCAGCGGAACGACGTATGCCTCACCGTTGCCCCAATAGAGGTACGCCTGCCCGGAGGTGTCGACGAACACCGCGGGATCGATCGCCTGCCCGCCGCCGGGGTTGCGTTCCACCAACGGCTTGCCGGTGTCGACGAACGGCCCGGTGGGGGAGTCGCTGACGGCGACGCCGATCTTGGCCTCGGCGCAGAAGTAGAAGTAGTACTTCCCGTTCCGTTCGGCGATGGTGGGAGCCCAGGCGTTGCGGTCCGCCCAGCTCACGTCCGGACCGAGGTCGAGCACCACGCCCTCGTCCGTCCAGTCCACCAGGTTCTTCGACGACCAGGCGGAGAACCTGGTGCCGCTCCAGCCGTCGAAGCCGTCCGCGGTCGCGTACAGGTAGTAGGTGTCGCCGAACGCGACGATGTTCGGGTCGGCGTTCAGACCGGGCAGCACGGGACTGCGCAGCTCGTGGGCCTCGACCGTCCACTCCCGACTCTCCCGGCCCGACCGCACGGTGAACTTGCGCGGTTTACGCAGATCGACCGGGCCCGCCGGCGTGATCGAGGCGCCGGGCGCGAGCCCGAAGTCGATCCGGACCCGGCGCAGGTCGGTGCCGGGACGCACGGGGAGCACGACGCTGCCGGGTTCGATCACGGCGGGCGCTTTGAGCGACTCGTGCCCGGCTGACCGGATCAGCGTGGCGTTGAACGGAAGCGCTCCCACCTCGGCGCCCGACAGCGCCCGGTTGTAGAGGCGGACGTCCTTCATCCTGCCCAGGAACGGCTTGTCGCCCGCGTAGACCGACCTGCCGAGGTAGTTGGCCGCCGTGATGCCACCGCCGATGTCGGACGGCCTGGTGGTGGCGTTGGTGTTCCTGGCCACCTCGACGCCGTCCAGGTAGAGCACCTCGACCCCGTCGCCGACGGTCAGCGCGACGTTCTTCCAGACGCCTCGCGGCAACGCGCGGCCGGAGTTCGTGCCCTGCTCGGTGGTCCAGTCGCCGGTCGCGATCGCGCCGCGGTAGGTGTCGCCGGTGCTGAACAGGTAGCCGCTGCCGGTGCCGTCCGGTGCCGTGTTGCCGAACCCGTAGAGGAAGTACGGCGTCTGCTGGGCGGGGTCGACCAGCACGTCGGCGGAGATCGTGGCGGCCCGCGCGCCTGTCAGCAGGTTGTCCGGCAGCTGGACGTGCCCGCCCCGCAACGACAGCGCGCCGTCGGCCCACGTGGTGTCGCCGGCGGGCACGCCGTCGTAGCCGTGCCCGGTGGCGTCCGCGGCGGAGCCGTCGAGCGGCCAGTGCGCGACCAGGCCGGTGGAGTCGGCCTTCACCGGTGCCGGGGGAGCCTTGAGCCGCTCCAGCTCGGCCCGCGTCACCGGCAGCACCGTGCCGTGGCGCGGGGAGGCGGGCAGGCGCGCGCCGGTGGACATGGTCCACTTCCCGGACGCGAGGTCGGTCGTCTCGAACGGCACGTAGCCGCGGCCGCCGTACTCGTCGATGAACAGGTACCACCTGTCCTCGGTGTTGGACTTGAACCCGGTCGGGCCCTCGCCCGCGGAGAGCCCGGGGCTCGTCGGGGTGGCCTTGCCGATGCACTCGGCGACGAAGTCGTAGCCCGGGTCGAGCAGGTCGGCCGACTTCTCGGCGGTGATGTACTTGCTGCACGGCGACGACGACGAGTTGTTCCGCTCGTCCTTGGTGTAGCGGTAGTAGGTGCCGTCGTGCTCGATGACCGTCGAGTCGATGACCGAGTAGCCGGGGTCGATCCACACCTTCGCGGGGCTGAACGTCACGAAGTCACGCGTGGTCGCGTACATCATCCGGTTGTAGCTGCCGCCCGTGTGGCCGGGATCGTTCTCGGCGTACAGCTTCGACGCCCAGTAGACGACGTAGGTGCCGCGCTTCGCGTCCCAGAACGCCTCGGGCGCCCACGTGTTGCCTGCGGTCGGCGGCGACACCTGGACGCTGCGCTGGCGCGACCAGCTCCGCAGGTCGGTCGACTCCCAGACCATGATCGACCGGCTGCCGGTGCGCTGCGCCGCGTCCCAGCCGCGCCCGCCGTTGATCTTCAGGTCGGTCGCGAGCAGGTAGAACCGGTCGCCGTCGGGGGAGCGCAGGATGAACGGGTCGCGCACGCCCAGCTCGCCGAGACCGCTCTTCAGGATCGGCCGGCCGCCGTTGACCTCGGAGAAGTCGAGCGGGGTGTTGCCGTTGCTGGCGGCGGCGTAGACCTGCTCGCCGATCGGGCTGCTCTCGCCGGTGAAGTAGAAGAAGCCGTAGCCCTCGAGGGGTTCGGCGACGGGCAACGGGACGACGGTGGCGGTGAGCGCGCGGGTGGCGCTCTGCTGTCCGCGGCTGACCTTCGCGGTGAGCACGACCTTCACCGGTCTGCCGCCGGCGGGAGGACGGCTGACCTCACCGGTCGGCGTGATGACCTTCTCGTTCGACGACCGCCACGTGACGGTCGTGTCGTGGTCGCCGGTGGCGGGCAGGGTGAGGTGGCCGCGGACGTCGGAGATGTTCGGGACTTCCAGCGCGGCCGCCGCCGACCGCACGAGCGGTGCGGCGGCGGCCGGGGGAACCGGGAGCAGCGCGGCCGTCACGACCACGACGAGACCGAGGTGGCGCAGGGGTGCCATGGTCGCCTTCCGGGAGGGGAGCTCAGGCGCGTCGCTTGGTCCACACGTCGTAGGCGACGGCGATGAGCAGGACGAGGCCCTTCACGAGCATCACGCGCTCGCTGGGCGCGCCGATCAGGGACATGCCGTTGTTGATCACGCCCATGATCAGGCCGCCGGTGATGGCGCCGACGACCTTGCCGACACCGCCCTGCACCGCCGCGCCGCCGATGAACGCCGCCGCGATGGCGTCGAGCTCGAAGGACGCGCCGGCGGTCGGACCGGCCTGGTTGAGCCGCCCGGCGACGATCACGCCGGCGAGCGCCGCGAGCACGCCCATGTTGACGAACAACCAGAACGTGACGGCCTTGACCTTCACGCCGGACAGCGTGGCGGCCTGCAGGTTGCCGCCGATCGAGTAGATGTGCCGGCCGAACACGGAGTTGTTCGCCATCAGGGAGTAGCCGAGCGCGAGTGCCGCCAGCAGCACCAGCGTCCACGGCAGGTTGCGGAACCGGGCGAGCTGGACGACGACGGCCATGACGACGACGCCCACGCCCGCGATCTTGAGCACGAACACCGGCATCGAGTCGACGGCCTGGCCGTAGCCGAGCCGTGCCGAACGCTTGCGCCACTGCGACAACGCGAAGCCCGCGACGCAGGCGAGACCCGCGAGCAGGCTCAGCAGGTCGGCGCCACCCAGCGGGCCGAGCCCGATGTTGCCGAGGTAGCCACCCGTGAACCCGTTGGACAGCTTGCTGATCGCGTCCGGGAACGGCCCGATGCCCTGGTTGCCCAGCGTGGACATGGTGAGCGCGCGGAACACGAGCATGCCCGCCAGCGTGACGATGAAGGCGGGGATGCCGAAGTAGGCGATCCAGTACCCCTGCGCCGCACCGATCAACGCGCCGGACAGCAGCGTCAGCAGCACGGCCACCGGCCACGGCAGTCCCCATTGGACGGTCAGCACCGCGCAGATCGCACCGGTCAGCGCCACCGTCGAGCCGACCGACAGGTCGATGTGCCCGCCGATGATCACCAGGATCATGCCGATCGCCAGGATCAGCACGTACGAGTTCTGCACGATGACGTTCGAGATGTTCTGCGGCTGCAGCAGGTCACCGCCCGTGACCACCGTGAACAGCGCGACGATCAACGCGAACGCGACGTAGATGCCCGACTGCCGCAGGTTGATCGACAACCGCCGGGGCCGCTCGGGCGGGGCTGCGGCGGGGGCGGGCACGGTCTTCGTGGTCATGAGCTCTGTCCTCGCGTCATGTACTGCATCAGGCGTTCCTGCGTGGCCTCTGCACGGCTCACCTCACCGGTGATGCGGCCCTCCGACAGCGCGTACACGCGATCACACAGGCCGAGGAGCTCCGGCAGCTCCGAGGAGATCACCAGCACCGCGCGGCCCTGGGCGGCGAGGTCGTTGATGATCGAGTAGATCTCGAACTTGGCGCCCACGTCGATGCCGCGCGTGGGCTCGTCGAGGATCAGCACGTCCGGGTCGGTGAACATCCACTTCGCCAGGACGACCTTCTGCTGGTTGCCGCCGGACAACATGCCGACGGGCGTCGCCACGGTCGACGTCCTGATGCCCATCGAACGCCGGTACCGCTCGGCGACCGAGTTCTCCTCGTTCTCGTTCACCCAGCCGCGGCGCGACAGCTTGTCCAGCGCGGCCGCGGAGACGTTGCGCTGCACGGCCTCGATCAGGTTGAGCCCGTAGCGCTTGCGGTCCTCGCTGACGTAGGCGATGCCGTTGTCGATCGCCGCGCGGACCGACCGCGTGTCGATCTCGCGGCCGTCCTTGACCACGCGGCCCGAGACGCCGACGCCGTACGAGCGGCCGAACACGCTCATCGCGAGCTCGGTGCGGCCGGCGCCCATCAGCCCGGCGAGACCGACGATCTCCCCGCGCCGCAGGGAGAGCGTGGCACCGTCGACGACCTTGCGGTCGGGCTGGGCCGGGCTGTGCACCGTCCAGTCCTCGATCCGCAGCACCTCCTCGCCGATGTCGGGCGTGCGCGGCGGGAACCGGTCGTCGAGGTCGCGGCCGACCATGCCGGCGATGATGCGGTCCTCGCTGAGCCCCTCCGCGGGCAGCGTCTCGATGGTCCTGCCGTCGCGCAGCACGGTGACGGTGTCGGCGATCCTGGTGACCTCACCCAGCTTGTGGGAGATGATCACGCAGGTGATGCCCTCGTCCCGCAGGCCCTCGAGCAGGTCGAGCAGGTGCTGCGAGTCGTCGTCGTTGAGCGCGGCGGTCGGCTCGTCCAGGATCAGGAGGCTGACCTCCTTCGACAGCGCCTTGGCGATCTCGACGAGCTGCTGCTTGCCGACACCCAGATCGTCGACCCGGGTCGTCGGGTTCTCCCGGAGGCCCACGCGGTCGAGCAGCACCTGGGCCTCGTGGTTGGTGCGGTTCCAGTCGATGAACCCACGCCGCGCTCTCTCGTTGCCCAGGAACAGGTTCTCGGCGACGGAGAGCTGACCGCACAGCGCCAGCTCCTGGTGGATGATCACGATGCCGCGGCGCTCGCTGTCGCGCACGCCGTCGAACGCGCACGGCTCGCCGTCGAACAGGATCTCGCCGTCGTACGTGCCGTGCGGGTGCACCCCGGACAGCACCTTCATCAGCGTGGACTTGCCCGCGCCGTTCTCCCCGCAGATCGCGTGGATCTCACCGCGCCGCACGGTCAACGAGACCTCGTGCAGCGCGGTGACACCCGCGAACCTCTTGGTGATGCCGCGCATCACCAGGACGTCGTCGGTCACCGGGACCTACTTGAGCTGGTCGGCGGTGTAGTAACCGGACTCGACCAGTTCCTTCTGGTAGTTCGCCTTGTCGACGGGAACCGGCTGGAGCAGGAACGACGGCACGACCTTGACGCCGTTGTTGTAGTCCGTGGTGTTGTTGACCTCGGGCTTGCCGCCCTTGAGCAGCGAGTCCGCCATCTTCGACGCCACGTCGGTGAGCTGGCGGAGGTCCTTGAAGATCGTGGAGTACTGGTCACCCTTGATGATCGACTTCACGGAGGCGACCTGGGCGTCCTGGCCGGTCACGATCGGGAGCGCCTGGCCGTTCGTGCCGTAGCCGTTGCTGCCCAGCGCGGAGATGATGCCGATCGAGATGCCGTCGAACGGGGACAGCACGCCGTCGACCTTGGCGCCGCCGTAGGTCGAGGTGAGCAGGTCCTCCATGCGCTTCTGCGCGGTGGCCGGGTCCCAGCGCAGGATCGCGACGGTGTTGAAGTCCTTCTGGCCCGACTTCACGACGAGCTTGCCCTGGTCGATCAGCGGCTGGAGGACGGACATCGCGCCGTTGAAGAAGAACGTCGCGTTGTTGTCGTCGGACGAGCCGGCGAAGAGCTCGATGTTGAACGGGCCCTCGCCCCTGGTCTTCAGCCCGGCGAGCAGCGAGTTCGCCTGCTGCACACCGACCTTGAAGTTGTCGAACGTCGCGTAGTAGTCGACGTTCGGGGTGTTGAGGAGCAGCCGGTCGTAGGAGATCACCGGGATCTTCGCGTCGGCGGCCTGCTGCAGCTGCGAGCTGAGCGACTTGCCGTCGATCGACGCGACGATCAGGAGCTTGACGCCCTTGGTGATCTGGTTCTCGATCTGGTTGGCCTGGGTGGGGATGCTGTCTTCCGCGTACTGCAGATCGACCTTGTACCCCTTGCCCTCCAGGGACTTCTTGAGGCTGTCGCCGTCGCGCACCCACCGCTCGGACGACCGCGTGGGCATCGTGACGCCGATCAGCGCGCCTTCCCCCGAGCCGGTCTTTTGATCGACTGTCTTCTCCGACGAACCGCAGGCCGCGAGGGAGACGGCGAGTGCGGTGGTGACCGCGATCCGGACAAGCCTCATTGGTTCTCCTCGATGTCACCGACAGGCAACAGTGCTGTAGGCGGCGAGTGTTATCGCTAACAACTTTGCCGTCAAGTGTCGAGACGATAACGCCAGGTTCGTCTGTTAGCGCTCACAGGCGGCACTCAGCGGAAACTCCCGTCAGTGCCTTCCGGGGACGTGCGGCGCAGCCGGCGGTGCCGGATCGCGGGCCGTCTCGACAGGTCGGCGGAGCGGGGTGGAGGCCGGGGGATTGGTCTACCGCAGACTCGATCTCCGCGCCAGGCCTCGGCGGCCGGGTTCCGGCCCGTCCGCCGGAAACGCCGAACTCCCCGGAAAACGACGGACGCCCGCCCCCACCGAAGTGGAGACGGGCGTCCGTCACCCGCGCGTCACGCGGTCTTGCAGGTCTTGCCGTTCACCGTGAAGGCGGTCGGGTTGGCGCCGCTGCCGGAACCGTTGAACCCGATGTCCACGGACTTGCCGGGGGCGACGGACCCGTTCCACGACATGCTGGTCGCCGTCACGTCCCGCCCGGTCTGCGACCACGTCGCCGACCACCCGGAGGTGACCCGCTGCGTGCCGGGCAGCGCGAACGCGAGCTTCCAGCTCGTCCACGGCGTGGTGCCGGTGTTGGTGATCCGGACCTGCGCCGAGAGGCCGTCGTTCCAGCGGCCGGCGGTGAAGGCGACCTCGCAGTCCGACTTCGGCTGCACGACCGTGCCCGACTTCTCCGCCGCCCAGCCAGACACCCAGGCCAGCGCGGAGTTCCAGTTGACCGCCACCTCGTTCACCGAGTAGGCGCCGATGTCGTCCACCCAGCACTTCTGCTGCGGGCAGCCGGCGAGCAGGCGCTGCGCCACCGGGTCCTGCAGCCCGCTGTTCGGGCCGCCGGACAGCGATCCGGGCGGCGCGATCGGCAGCGTCGGGTCGTTCTGGTGCGCCCAGAAGCGGTGGTGGACGTTGCGCACGGCCTGGTCGCCGTAGCCCGCCACGTACGACGTGCTCAGCGGGTTGCGGCCGAGGAGGTAGTGCAGCGCCTCGAACACGCCGTCGCGGTACTTCGCGGCGCCGGTGAAGTCGTGCGCCAGTGCCAGCACGGTGGCGTTGTTCAGGACCGTCGAGTTCGATCCCCAGACGTAGCCGGCCGTGCTGTTGTCGTAGGGCGTGGCGTAGCCCATCGAGGCCATCGCGGTCAGGTGCTGGTCCGCCACGGTGGCGAACGCGGATCTGATCGCGGTGACGTCCGCCGCCGGCAGGCCGTTGGGGACCAGCGCCAGCGTGATGTCACCGAGCGGAGCCGTTCCGCCCCAGTAGAAACCGCCGCGGTTCAACGACGCCGCCTTGTAGTGCGGCGACGCGGTCACGTCGGTGCGGTACGCGGCGTCACCCGTGGTCGCGTACAGCTCCGAAGCGGCCCAGTAGAACTCGTCGCTCACGGTGTCGTCGTTGTACGCGCCGCCGCCCGTGCCGTCGTTCGGGTCGGCCAGCTTCGCGGGGTTCGCCTTGGCCGCCGTGTACGCCTTGCGGGCCGCCGCGAGCAGCGTCGCCGAGTACGGCGCGTCGATCGTCTTCCACAGCCGGGACGCCTGCGCGGCCACCGCGGCCAGGTTCAGCGTCGCGGCGGTGCTGGTGGCGGACAGGCGGCGCGGCTGGTCGTCCAGTTCGGGACGGGTGGGCAGCGCGGTCCAGTTGGCGTCGTGGATCTTGTGGTGCGCCATGCCGTCGGGCGCCTGCATCTTCAGCAGGAAGTCGACCTCCCAGCGCGCCTCGTCGAGCAGGTCCGGCACGCCGTTGGCCTTCTCCGGGATGTTCAGCGACCCGTCGCGGTACGCGGTGGCGTCACCGACGCGGGAGGCGCGCTCGTAGGCGTTGAGGAGCTGCCACGTCGCGATGCCGCCGTTGACGACGTACTTGCCGTGGTCGCCGGCGTCGTACCAGCCGCCGCGCACGTCGAGGGTGTAGCCGCACGCGAGGTCGGCGCGGCACGGCACGTTGTTGTCGCCCTGGTTGGGCGCGACGTTGACGTGCCCGGCCGGCCGGGCGTACTCGGTGCCGACGTACTGCGCCTCGATCGGCGTTCCGCTGCGCTGGTGGTAGAAGAACGCCAGCGAGTCGGACCGCAGCCGCTTGAACGGGTCGGCGGAGATGTCGAACGGGAAGCTGCTGTCCTCGCCCACGGTCAGCGTGTAGCCGGTGCCGGGCGTGTCGTACGACGAGAAGTCGATCTGGTGCACCGGGTCGCCGGACGTCGCGTCCACGCCCTTCGGCACCGACTGCCCGGTCGCCACCGCCGTGCCCGCGGAGTTCTTCAGCACCCACGTCTGCGCCGTCGTGGCGGAGGAGACCAGGGTCGCGCGCTTGGGCAGGCCCGGCGCGTACGCCACCAGGTCGACCTGGACCTTCTTGGCGGGGTTGGGGTTCACGCCGCCGGGCGGCTTCACGCCGCCGACCACCGACACGTTGTCCACGCAGATCGTGTTGTCGAACGTCTGGCCGCCCAGCTGGAACGCCACCTGGCCGTTGCCCGCGTCCGGGAAGTCCAGAGTGGACGTGAACGAGAACGTGAAGTGCTGCTTGGTGGGGGAGAGCGTGAACTGCTGGCTCGCGATCCCGCGGTACGGGCTGACGCTCTCGCCCGCGGCGGCCGTGACGGGCTGCGCCGTCGTGGCATGCGCGTCGAACGAGAACGTGTAGGACTGGCCGCTCTCGAACGGGATGCCGTTCTGCCCGATCAAGGCGTCCCAGGGGTTCGTCGTGCCGCCGGTCACCGACGCGCACAGCTCACCGCCGGTCACGCGGTTCGTCACTCCGGCGCCGCTCCACCAGGGATCGGCGCTGCCGCTGTCGAACCCTCCGTTGAGCACGCGTTCGTAGTCCGCCGCGACGGCCGGGGCCGCGAGCGGGAACGCGGTGAGCGCCACGAGCAGGGTCGCGGCGAGCAGGCGTGGGGGTTGCGATCTCATGGTCGTGAGGTTCTCCGTCCTCGTCGACGGGGCGTCTGGGAGCGCTCCCAGGCGACCGTAGGCGGAGTCCGGCGACGGCTACAAGCCCTCTTCGGCCGTTGACGGCATTCGACGCGGTTTCGACGGTCGATTCGACTCGAAGCCCGGCGGGGGTCAGCCGAGCAGGCGGTCGACCAGGTCGCTCCACCCGGCCTCGACGCGCGCCAGCGGCATGCCGTGCCCGTGCACGAGGTGGTCGACGAGCACGACGTCCAGCGACGACAGCAGGGTGTGGGCGAGCAGCTCGGCGTCGGCGCCGGGGAGTGCCGCGCGGAGCAGCACGACCACGTGCCGGTGGCGCAGCTGCCGCGCCGGGACCGAGAAGCGGCGGCCCGGCACCGGCTCGGCCGCCAGGTACAGGTCGAGGTTCGCGTGCTCGTGGCGCAGCAGGGCCGGGCCGAACGCCCTGAGCCGCGCGATCGGGTCCGCGCCGGGCCCGAGCGGTGCCGGACCGCTGAGGAACGACTCCTGGAACCGCCGCTCCGACCGGTCGAGCAGGGCTTGGAGCAGGCCGTTGCGGTCGCCGAAGCGCCGCGACACCGTGCCCTTGCCGACGCCCGCCGCCGCGGCCACCGTCTCCATCGTGATCGCCGCCGCGCCGCGTTCCTCCGCGAGCCGGGCCGCGGCGTCGAGCAGCAGCGCCCGGTTGCGCACGGCGTCCGCGCGCAACTGCCGCTCAGGGCCCGCGAGGGGGAGACGCGGTGTGCTGTCGATCACTCCGATAGCCTAACCCGGAAGATAACCGGGCCGCGTCCCGTTTACCCCCGTAGTTCACCCGAAGCCTTCACCCTGGGAGTCACACCATGGCCGTCCGCATCCTCACGCTCGTCGGCAGCCTCCGGTCGGGGTCGCACAACCGCCGGCTCGCCGAGGCCGCGGTCCAGATCGCGCCCGAGCACGTCGAGGTCGGCGTCTTCGAGGGCCTGGACACCGTGCCGTTCTACAACGAGGACATCGACGTCGAGGGCGACGTCCCCGCCGCGGCCGCCCGTCTGCGCGAGGCCGCCGCGCAGGCCGACGCGCTGCTGCTGGTCTCGCCCGAGTACAACGGCACCATCCCGGCCGTGCTGAAGAACGCCATCGACTGGCTGTCGCGCCCCTACGGCGCCGGCGCCCTCAACGGCAAGCCGGTCGCCGTCGTCGGCACCGCGTTCGGCCAGTACGGCGGCGTGTGGGCGCAGGACGAGGCCCGCAAGGCCGTCAAGATCGCCGGCGCCGACGTGGCCGAGGACCTGACCCTGTCGATCCCGGGCTCCGTCGTCCGCTTCGCCGAGCTGCACCCGGTCGACGACCCCGAGGTCACCGAGAAGCTGGCCGCCGTCATCGAGGGCCTGGCCGCGCGCGCGGGCGCCACCGCCGCCGTCTGATCCCGAACACCCGGAACGGGCCCGTCCTGCGACCGCGGGGCGGGCCCGTCACGCACTCCCGCGGCGCACCAGCGAGGTCGGCAGCAGCATCGACTGCGGGAGCTTCTCCTCGCCGCCGAGCTCGGCCAGCAGGCGCCACGTCATCGTGCGGCCGAGCTGTTCGACGTCCTGCCGCACGGTCGTGAGGGGCGGGGTCGCGGTCGACGCGAGGACCGAGTCGTCGAACCCCACCACCGCCACGTCGTCGGGGATCCGGTAGCCCCGCGCCTGCAACACCCGCAGCGCGCCGACGGCCATGATGTCCGCGGCCACGAAGACCGCGTCGAGGTCGGGTGCGCGGCGCAGCAGCTCCTCCATGGCGAGCGCGCCGCTGTCGGGCGTGAAGTCGCTGTGCACCACGAGGTCCACGGGCATGCCGTGCTCGGCGAGCCCGCACCGCCAGCCGCTGAGCCGGTCCATGCCGACCGCCATGTCGCGCGGGCCGGCGATCGTGGCGATCTTCTCGCGGCCCAGCGAGATCAGGAAGCGCACGGCCCCGAGGGAGCCGTTGAAGTTGTCCGAGTCCACGAACGGGGCCCCGCCGCCCGCGAGCGGACGGCCGCCCGAGACGACGGGCAGCCCCGTCTCGTGCAGCGTGCGCGGCAGCGGGTCCTCGCCGTGCAGACTCACGACCAGGGCGCCGTCGACGTGTCCGCCGGTGAGGTAGGCGACCTGGTCCTCGCCGTCGAGCGGCTGGTTCATCATCAGCAGGAGCTGCACGTGCCGTCCGGCGAGCTCGGCGTGCACCCCGCGCAGGATCCCGGCGAAGAACGGGTCCGCGAGGACCCGGCTGCCCTGCTCGGAGATCACCAGCGCGATGGCGTTCGCCTTGCTGCCGGCCAGGGTTCTCGCGGCGTGGTTCGGGCTGTACCCGAGCAGCGCGATCGCGCGGTGCACCGCCTGGCGGGATCGCTCGCTCACGTACTTCTCGCCGTTGATCACCCTGGACACGGTCGACTTCGACACCCCGGCCACGCGCGCGACCTCCTCGATGCGCGGGCCGGGGCGGCGACTCCTGCCTTCCGTCATGACACGGAGACCAGCGCGTTGTCCCGCGCCACCCGGCTGTACCACCTCGCACTCATCTTCGGGGTGCGGACCTGCGTGTCGTAGTCCACGTGGACGATGCCGAACCGCTTCGCGTACCCCTCGGCCCACTCGAAGTTGTCCAGCAGCGACCAGCAGAAGTAGCCGCGCAGGTCGACCCCCGCCATGATCGCCGTGTGCGCGGCGCGCAGGTGCGAGGCGATGAAGCCGGTGCGGTCCACGTCGTCGATCGCGCCGTTGCCGGAGAAGTCGTCGCGGAACGCGGCGCCGTTCTCCGTGATGTACAGCGGGAGCTTCGGGTAGTCGTGGTGCACCCGCAGCAGCACGGAAGTCAGACCGTCCGGCCGGACCTCCCAGCCCATGTCGGTCGTCGGCGCGTCGCGGACCGGGAACGACGCCTGCTGCACGCCCACCCACGGCGACGGGCCGGGCTCGCTGCCGTTGGCCGACGAGCTGACGTAGTGCTCGGTGTAGTAGTTGACGCCGAGCATGTCCATCGGACCGGAGATCACGCCGAGGTCGCCGTCGTGGATGTTGTCCGCGAAGCCGAACGGCTCCAGGTCCGCCACGACGTCGGCCGGGTACTCGCCCTTCAGCAACGGGTCCAGGAAGATCCGCTGTTGCAGGCCGTCGAGCCGGCGCGCCACGTCGAGGTCCGCGGGGTCGCGCGGGTCGACCGGGATGATCGGGTACATGTTGAGCGTGATGCCCACCTGGGCGTTCGGCGAGGCGGCCCTGATCGTGTCGTTGGCCAGGCCGTGCCCGAGCAGCAGGTGGTGCACCGCGGCGACGGCGGCGCGGGGCTCCGTTCGGCCCGGCGCGTGGACGCCGGCCGCGTAGCCGAGGAACGCCGAGCACCACGGCTCGTTCAGCGTCGTCCAGGCGTCGACGCGGTCGCCGAGCGCCTCGACGGTCGCGGCGGCGTAGTCGGCGAAGCGGAACGCGGTGTCGCGGTTCGCCCAGCCGCCCTTCTCCTCGAGCGCCTGCGGCAGGTCCCAGTGGTACAGCGTCGGCCACGGCGTGATGTCGTTCTCGCGCAGCGTGTCGATGAGCCGCTTGTAGAAGTCGAGGCCCTTCTGGTTGACCTCGCCCGCGTCCGGCCGCACGCGCGGCCAGGCGATCGAGAACCGGTAGGCCTGCAGGCCCAGGTCCGCCATCATGGCGACGTCCTGCTCGAACCTCCGGTAGTGGTCGGCCGCGGGTTCACCGCAGTCGCCGCCCACCACCTTGCCGGGCTGCCGGCAGAACTCGTCCCAGATGGAGTCGGTCCTGCCGTCCGCGTCGGTCGCCCCCTCCACCTGGAACGCCGCGGTCGCGGACCCCCACAGAAAACCCTGTGGGAATACAATGTTCTCCATTTTCACCCCTTGACGGCGCCCTGCATGACACCGGCGACGATCTGCCGCCCGAGAACGAGGAAGACGATGAGCACCGGAATCGTCGCGAGCGTGGTTCCGGCGAGGACGAGCGAGTAGTCGACGTAGTAGCCGCTCTGCAGCTTCTCCAGCGCCACCTGGAGCGTCGGGTTGTCGGCGTTGAGCACGACCAGCGGCCACAGGAAGTCGTTCCAGGACTGCATGAACGTGAAGACGCCCAGCATCGCGGCGGCCGGCCGGGCGGCCGGGAGCGCGACGTGCCAGAAGGTCCGCCACAGGCTGCAGCCGTCCATGCGCGCCGCCTCGACGAGCTCGTCCGGGATGGCGTCGAGCAGGTACTGCCGCATCCAGAACACGCCGAACGCCGTGACGAGGTTCGGCACGATCACGGCTTCCATCTCGCCGGCCCAGCCGAACTCGGCCATCGCCATGTACAGCGGGATGATGCCGAGCTGGGTGGGCACCGCGAGCGTCGCCACGACGAACAGGAACAGCACGCCGCGGCCGCGGAACCTCAGCTTGGCGAAGGCGAAGCCCGCCAGCGTCGACAGCAGCACCACCGACAGCGTCACCGTGCCGGAGACGAGGAAGCTGTTGCCCAGCGCCTTCCAGAACGGGATGGTGTCGAACACCCGCATGGCGTTGCTGAAGAAGTTGCCGCCGGGGATCAGCGTGAAGTCACCCGTCAGCACCGAGTTGTCGCGGCTCGCGACGAGGTAGGACCAGTAGAACGGGAACGCCGAGCCGAGCACGAACGCGCCCAGGAGGCCGTAGATCACGAACGATGGCCTGCGGGTCGTCATCGAACGGCCCTCCTGGTGATGAAGAAGTTGAGAGCGGCGACGGTGATCACGACCAGGAACAGCACCCACGCGATCGCGGAGGCGTAGCCGAGGTCGAGTCCCTGGAACGCCGACTGGTACAGGTACAGCACGACGGTCTGGTACTGGTGCTCAGCGCCACCGCCGCTGCCGCCCGACGGTTCGAACAGCTTCGGCTCCGTGAAGATCTGCAGGCCGCCGATGGTCGACGTGATGACCACGAAGATCAGCGTGGGCTTGAGCAGCGGGAGCGTGATGCTGAAGAACTGGCGCAGCGCGCTCGCGCCGTCCACCACCGCCGCCTCGTAGACGTCCCGCGGGATCGCCTGCATCGCGGCGAGGACGATCAGCGCGTTGTAGCCGGTCCACCGCCAGTTGACCATCGACGCGATGGCGACGTGGCTGCCGAACGTGCTGGCCTGCCAGTCGATCGGGCCGATGCCGACCGCGGTGAGCACGTCGTTCACCAGGCCGTACTGCGGGCCGAACAGGTTGCCGAAGATGATCGTCAGCGCGACGAGCGAGGCGACGTAGGGCAGCAGCACGCCCATCCGCCAGCCGGTGCGGGCCCGCAGGTTCGCGTTCAGCAGTGCCGCGAGCACGACCGCGACGACGATCTGCGGCAGGCTGGAGAGCAGGAAGATGCTGAACGTGTTGAACAGCGCGTTCCAGAACTGGTCGTCCTGGAACAGGGTCCGGTAGTTCTCCAGCCCGATGAACGCCGGCTCGTCCGCCCCGACCTCCCAGTCGAACAGGGAGACGTAGGCGGTGTACAGCAGCGGGAACAACCCGACCGTGGCGAACAACACGAAGAACGGTGCGACGAAGAGGTACGGCGAGACCTTGGTGTCCAGGTTGGACAGGCGGTAACGCCGCGGAGGCCGCGGGCGAGCCTCCTGCGCTCGCCCGCGGTCCACCTTGGAGAGAGTGGCCGTCACTACTTGGCCGCCTTCTGGGCGCCCTCGACGGCGGCCTTCCAGGCTTCATCGGAGCTCTTGCCCTGCTCGACCGACAGCAGAGCCGGGCTGAACACCGTCTCCTGGATCTGACCGTCGGCCGGGCCCTTGTACTGCGCGGCCTTGATCTTCTTGGCCTGCGTGGCGAACAGCGCGCCGGCCTTCACGTCACCGAAGTAGGCGTTGGTCTGCTCCAGCAGCTCGGGCGCGTCGAGCGCCTTGACCTGGCTGGGGAAGGTGCCCTTGGCCTTGAACGCCTTGATCTGCTGCTCGGGAGCGGTCAGCCAGGCGGCGAGCTCGGCGGCCTTCTTCGCGTTCTTGCTCTGCTTCGGCACGGTCAGGTACGAACCGCCCCAGTTGCCGCCACCGTTCGGGAACGCGTCGGTGACCGCCCACTTGCCCTTGTTCTCGGGGCCCGCCTGCGACTCGACCACGCCCAGCATCCAGGAGGGGCAGGTCTTGGTGGCGAACTTGCCGAGCTTGAAGCCGGTGTTCCACTCGTTGCTGAACGCGCCGAGCCGTGCCGACTGTCCCTTCGCGACGGCCGCGGTGACCGTGGTCCAGTTCTTCTTGATGTCGGCGTTGGTGTCGACGACCAGCTTGTCGGACTTGTCGTAGTAGCCCGTCTCCAGCTGGTTGTGCATCGCGTTGTAGACCTGCGCGGCGCTGTCGAACCACGCGACGCCCGGGACCTTCGCGATGAACTGGTCACCGGCGGCGAAGTAGCTGTCCCACGTGGCGAAGAGCGCCTTCACGCCCTCCGGGTCGGACGGCAGACCGGCCTGCGCGAAGAGGTCCTTGCGGTAGCACATGGCCAGCGGACCGATGTCGGTGCCGTAACCGAAGAGCTTGCCGTCCTTGCTGATCGCGTCGGTCTTCCACTGCAGCCAGCGGCCGTCCTCGATCTTCGGACCGATCTCCTTGAGATCGTTGAACTGTCCGGACTTGGACATGAACTGGCTCAGGTAGCCCTCTTCGACACCCTCGATGTCGGCGAGGCCGGAGCCGGCGCCCAGCTTGGTGAACAGGTTCTGGTGGTGGGGCTGGCCCTGGCCGGTCTTGCGCTGCGTGATCTTGACGTCCGGGTGAGCGGCTTCGTACTCCTTGAGCAGGTCTTCGTAGCCGAACTCGTTGAACGTGGCGATGGTCAGTTCGGTCTTGCCGTCTGCCGACTGACTGGCCCCGCCTGATCCGCACGCGGTGGTGGCGGCGGCGGACACGGCGGCACAGATCAGCACGCTGACCCAACGGTGTCGCACGGGAGAACTCCTCTGGTCTCGGCGGCGGGTTCTGGGAGCGCTCCCAGATGCGGAGGAGTGTCGTACTGGCTTCGAACGTGTGTCAAGACACACTCCGGGGTACTCCAGGCGTTTCCGGGCTGCGGAAACCTGGTGACCTCGTGATTCATGGCTCAGGTCACAGTTGTGAAACCTGGGAGCGTTCCCGGAAACGTGACCTTTGGGTTAACAATCCGTGCCGGGGTCGGCACGCAGAGCGCCACTCACGAGGGGCCGCGCCGATCGCGCGGGGGAGGAAACGGGAAGTCGCTTTTGTCCGGCTTCAGGCGCTTTCGCGGCGCACCAACGACGTCGGCAGCAGCAGTGACGGCGGCAGTCCGTCCTCGCCGGCGAGCTCGCCCAGCAGGCGCCACGTCATCGTGCGGCCGAGCTGCTCGACGTCCTGCCGCACGGTGGTGAGCGGCGGGGTCGCGGTCGACGCCAGCAGCGAGTCGTCGAACCCGACCACGGCGACGTCCTGCGGCACGCGCCGGCCGCGGGCGTGCAGCACCTGGAGCACACCCAGCGCGATGATGTCCGCCGCGACGAAGACGGCATCGATGTCAGGGGCTCTGTCCAGCAGTTCTTCCATCGCTCGCGCGCCGCTCTCCGGCGTGAAGTCGGCCTCGGCGACGAGGTCCGCGGACAGCCGCGCCTCGCCCAGTCCCCGGCGCCAGCCGCTGAGCCGGTCGAGGCCCGCCGCCATGTCGCGCGGGCCCGCCACGGTCGCGATCCGGTGGCGCCCGAGCGAGACGAGGTGCCGCACCGCGTCGAGCCCGCCGGTGAAGTTGTCCGAGTCGACGAACGGGACGGACGTCGTGGCGAGGGGACGGCCGCCGACGACCACCGGCAGGCCGATCTCCTGCAGCTTGCGCGGCAGCGGGTCGTCGCCGTGCAGGCTCACGAGCAGCGCGCCGTCGACGTGGCCGCCCGCGAGGTAGGCGAGGAGGTCGTCGTGGTCCTCGGGGAGGCTGAGCATCAGCAGCAGCTGGATGTGGCGTCCCGCCAGCTCCGCGTGCACGCCGCGCATCACGCCGGCGAAGAACGGGTCGCCGAGGACCCGGCCGCTCTGCTCGGAGACGATCAGCGCGAGGGCGTTGGACTTGCTGCCCGCGAGCGAGCGCGCCGCCTGGTTCGGGCTGTAGCGCAGGTGCGTGATGGCCGTGTGGACGGCGTCGCGCGCCTTGGCGCTCACGTACTGCTCGCCGTTGATCACCCGGGAGACCGTCGACTTCGAGACGCCCGCCAGCCGCGCGACCTCCTCGATGCGCGGGCCGGGTCGTCGGTGCCGGTCGATCTCCGTCATGACGCCATCGTAGAGCCGTGAGAGCGCGTTCCCGGCACGCCGCTGTACCGGGAACGCGGCTTGGGGTCGGTGCGGGACGCCTGAGCGCGCAGAACGTCCCGCCCCGAGGTCCGGTCAGGGCTCGGCGCCCCACACGAGGGTGCCGCCGGTGTGCGCGGTCACCCGGTCGAAGTCGGTCAGCGCGGTGCCGACGCGGTAGCTGTGGTCGTTGGACTGGTCGAAAGTGGACCAATCGGACTTCGCGGTCCGCACCTGGATCTCGCCGGTGCTCGCTCCCGCGGCGAGGCTGCCGGACGGGAACGACACCTCCAGGTACGCGTCCGCTCCCGTACGCGGTGTGGTGAGCCTCACCACCTGCACCCGGACGTTCGCGCAGCCCGTCTGTGCCCAGTCGCACCACACCTGGTAGGTCGGCGACGGCGCGTCGCCGGTGAACCAGTACCGCAGCGTCGTGGTGGCGAGGCTGACCGGCGCGGTGCCGCGGTTGGTCAGCTGGAGCGTCGCGCCCACCTGGTTCGTCGTGACCGCGCCGGAGCCCTTCTGCTGCACCGACAACGTGCCCACCGCGCCGGGAAGCGTCCGGACTGCGACGGGGGAGCCGGCGGCGGAGACGTTGCCCGCCGCGTCCTTCGCGCGCACCGAGAGGGAATAGGACGTGTCGGGCGTCAGGCCGGTCAGCAGGAGACTGGTCGTGCCCGACGTGCTGAGGACCGCGCTGCCGTTGAGGACCTCGTAGCCGGTCACGCCGATGTTGTCGGTCGACGCGGTCCAGCTGAGCGCGACGCTCGTGCTGGTCGTGCTGCCGACCGTCAGTCCACTCGGGACGGACGGCGCCTGGCCGTCCTCGACGCCACCGCCCGGCTCCGAGCCCCACACGGTCCTCGCGTCCTGGCGCAGCACGATCCGGTCGGTCTGCAGGACGGTGTTGCCGGTGCCGAGTCCGGTGTGGGACCAGTCGTTGGACGGGTCCCACGTGCCCGCGCTGGTGATCCGGAACTGGACCTCCTTGCGGTACGCGGACTGCCCGGCCGGCGCGACACCGGTGCACGGGATCTCCACGTAGTACACCGAGCCGCGGTACTGCGCCGGCGCACTGGCGGCGCCGCACTGGTTGTAGTTCGTGGTGACGCTGATCTGGCTCGGCGTCGTGGTGCCGTCGAGCGTGAAGTAGTAGCGCAGGCTGCCGTTGAACGTCCGCGCGGGCCACGCGCTCTTGTTGAGCACGAACGCCTTGACCTCGGTGAACTGGGTGGCGCTCTGGTTGACCGACGCCTGCACGGTCAGCTCGGGACCGTCGGGCGTCTCGGCCACCGGGAAGTTCGCCAGCGCGGTGCCGCCGAACTCGCCGTACAGGCGGGCGAGGGCGCTGGTGAAGCCCGCGTTGTAGTCGAGCGCGACCTCGTTCATCACGTAGTCGCTGCGGCTGTCGGTGTAGGCGTCGTTGTTGGTGCTGGGGCCGCCGACGAGCGCGCCGTAGAGCACGTGCCGGCTGACGGCGGGTTCCTGGATGCTGTCGGCCCAGGAGCCGTGCGCCGTGCGGTGGTGGGGGTTGCGCGGCGGGTTGGCGCCGAAGCCGACGACGTAGCTGGCGTTGCGCGGGTTGTCGCCCAGGGCGTAGTTGATCTGCCGAACGCCGAAGTCGTGGTAGGTCTTGGCCCTCGTGGTGTCGCGGGTGGACAGCCAGTCCGAGTAGGTGAGGGCGGCGAACGCCGTGTTGGCCGCGTAGCGCAGCGAACCCCAGCTGTCGAGCACGGCCTGGCCGCCGGGGGAGTAGCGCACCCGGTTGCCGTTGTAGCCGGTGGTCCAGAAGTCGAGCCAGCGGTTGGCGTCGGTGACGTAGGTCTGCTCGCCGGTCAGCTTGGCCATCAGGACGTAGGCGCCGTAGGACTTGTCGTCCCAGGCGATGGTCCACTTGTAGGAGCGCTCGGTGCTCTGCTGTTCGGTGCTGAGCTTCTGGTACTCGGTCTTGGCCTTGGCGAGGTAGCTCGCGTCACCGGTGGCGCGGTGCAGCCAGATCGCACCCCACACCAGCTCGTCCTGGTAGCCGCTCCACGAGTTGTAGAAGCTGGAGGCGTCGGTGATGCAGGAGCTGTACTTGCCGCGGTAGGTGTCGGCGAACGAGTAGAGCTGCTTGGCGTGCGTGAGGAGCGTGGCCGCGTAGGTCGGGTCGGTCTCCTTGAAGACCATCGACGCCGACGCCATCGCCGCCGCGTA
This sequence comes from Lentzea sp., assembly GCF_036380075.1. Classification (NCBI taxonomy): domain Bacteria; kingdom Bacillati; phylum Actinomycetota; class Actinomycetes; order Pseudonocardiales; family Pseudonocardiaceae; genus Lentzea; species Lentzea sp. Next base: position 28,489 of record NZ_DASVFL010000305.1, read on the forward strand.
CTCGCCCGCGAGGTCGGAGCCGGGGCAGGAAGCGTCCACTTTGTACGAAGGGCGGGCCATCGGCATGACCTCGGCCGAGCCCCACCAGGCGTGGTCGGGGTTGCCCGCGCCGACCTGCCCGTAGACGACGTTCGGGGACGGGTGCGCCTTGATGATCCAGTCGGTGCCGTGCCGCAGGTTCGCGAGCAGGTGGGGGAGCTGGCCGGAGCCCGTGTAGGCGGCGCGGTTCTCGACGGCGCCCCAGGCGAGCATCGACATGCTGAACGCGAAGGGCAGCCCGAACTTCACGTGGTCGCCCGCGTCGTAGAAGCCGCCGGACAGGTCGAGCCCGACGTCGGAGCCGTCGCGCAGCGCGGAGTCCGCCCGCCAGCTCACCCGGTTGGTGTCCGTGAGGTCGCCCGAGCGCTGGGCGTCGTAGAACCAGATCGACTTCTGCAGCGCCTCCGCGTAGTTGAACGCGGGCGCGGCGGCCGAGGGGGACACCAGCGGTCCGGACAGCGCCGCGAGCACCGCGGCGAGGACGACCGGCACAGCTCTCGAGATGCGCACGTGAGCCTCCGATGACTGAGCTCCACAAGACTGGGAGCGCTCCCAGATTGGCGACTGTAACGGTCATGAAACCGAAATTCCGCTCCTGTTCGACAATTCGACTGAATTGCATGGGACGCAACGCGGTTTTCGACCTCGTTTCGACCACGGTTCGACGACGACCTCGGCCGATTCGACGCGTTCTTCCTGCCGCACAACGAGGTGGTTACAGTGCCGAGCGACCTGGGAGCGTTCCCAGAAATGCGGAGGTGGATCATGAGCGGACGGCGCGGCGCGGCGCTGTTGGCGGCTTTCGTCTCGGTGGCGGCGAGCATCGGGCTGGCGGTGGCGGCCCCGGCGGTGGCGGCACTAGGGTGCAAGGTCGACTACGCGGTCCCGAGCCAGTGGCAGGGCGGGTTCACGGCGGCCGTGGCGGTGACCAACGTCGGCGACCGGGTGGACGGCTGGCGGCTGACCTGGACGTGGCCGTCCGGCCAGCAGGTGAACCAGGCGTGGAACGCGACGGTCACGTCGTCGGGCGGCCAGGCCACGGCGGTCGACGCCGGCTACAACGCCGTGATCGAGACGAACGGCACCGTGTCCTTCGGCTTCAACGGCAGCTGGTCGGGCACCAACACGGCGCCGACCTCGTTCGCCCTCAACGGTGTCACGTGCACCGGCAGTCCCGGCACGGACCCGACGACGACCACGACCACCACCACGACGACGACAACGGGAACCCCTCCGCCCGGCGACGCGATGGCGCAGGTCGCCGCGATGCAGCCGGGCTGGAACCTCGGCAACACGCTCGACTCGACCGGGAGCGACGAGACGTCGTGGGGCAACCCGCGCGTCACGGAAGCGTTGCTGGACAACGTGAAGGCGCAGGGCTTCAAGAGCATCCGCATCCCCGTCACGTGGGGCCAGCACCAGGGCGCCGCACCGAACTACGCCATCGAGGCGGCGTACCTCAACCGCGTCAAGGAGGTCGTCGGCTGGGCGCTCGCGGACGGCTTCCAGGTGATGGTCAACATCCACCACGACTCGTGGCAGTGGATCTCGGCCATGCCGTCGGACCGCGCGAACGTCCTCGCCCGCTACAACGCGATCTGGACCCAGCTCGCGGCCGCGTTCAAGGACTCCCCTGCCAAGCTCGTGTTCGAGAGCGTCAACGAACCGCAGTTCACCGGCAGCTCCGGTGACGCCCAGAACGCGCAGCTGCTGCACGAACTGAACGCGTCGTTCCGCACCATCGTGCGCGGCTCCGGCGGCGCCAACGCGACCCGCCTGCTGGTGCTGCCGACCCTGCACACATCGTCCGACCAGGCACGCCTCGACGAGCTGGCGACGTCGATCAGCGGCTTCAACGACCGCAACATCGCGGCGACCGTGCACTACTACGGATACTGGCCGTTCAGCGTCAACGTCGCGGGCGGCTACCGCTTCGACGCGACCGCGCAGAAGGACCTCACCGACTCGTTCGACCGCGTCTCGGCCACCTTCGTCGCGCGCGGCATCCCGGTGATCCTGGGCGAGTACGGGCTGCTCGGGTTCGACCGGCACACCGGCACGATCGAGCAGGGCGAGAAGCTGAAGTTCTTCGAGCTCTTCGGCTACTACGCGCGGACCAAGAAGATCACGACGATGCTGTGGGACAACGGCCAGCACCTCGGCCGCACGTCGTTCCAGTGGAGCGACCCGGAGCTGGTCGCCCAGATCAAGTCGAGCTGGACCACCCGCTCCGGCACCGCGTCGAGCGACCAGGTGTTCAACGCCAAGGCGAGCGCCATCACCGCCAAGACGATCACGTTGAACCCCAACGGAACCACGTTCACCGCCCTGCGCCAGGGCGGCACGGACCTGGTGCGCGGCACCGACTACACGGTCTCCGGCGACCAGCTCACCCTGACCGCGGCGGCGCTGACCCGGCTCAGCGGGTCCAGGGCCTACGGCACGAACGCCGTGCTGACGGCCCACTTCTCCGCCGGTGTGCCGTGGCGGGTCAACGTCATCACCTACGACACCCCGGTGCTGTCCGCCGCGACCGGGACCACGAGCGCGTTCGCCATCCCGACGAGCTTCCGCGGCGACGTGCTGGCCACGATGGAGGCCAAGTACGCGGACGGGTCGAACGCCGGGCCGCAGAACTGGACCCCCTACAAGGAGTTCGACGTGACGTTCGCGCCGGACTACACCGCCGGGAGGACGACGCTGACCCCGGCGTTCTTCGCCGAGGTCAACGACAACGCGCGGGTGACGCTGACGTTCCACTACTGGAGCGGCGCCACCGTCACCTACCACGTCACGAAGTCGGGCAGCACGGTCACCGCGACGCTGTGACCCCCAGTCCCCGGCGCAGCGCGTCGATCTCGTCGCCGGACATCCGGCGCGAGATCGCCGCGCTCTCCACCAGTGACGAGCCGTGGAACGTGCCGGGGTAGAGGCGCAGCTCGGTCGGCACCCCGGCGTGCGCGAGCCGGCGGGCGTACTCGAGGCCCTCGTCGCGCAGCGGGTCGTACTGGCAGGTCGTCACGAACGCGGGCGGCAACCCGGCCAGGTCGGTGGCGCGGGCGGGGGCGGCGTAGGGCGACACGTCCTCGCCGCCCGGCTCGGTGCCCAGGTAGGCGGTCCAGCTGTAGATCGCGTTGGGGCGGTTCCACACCGGCGTGTCGACGTAGTCGGTCATCGAGCCGGTGGCGAGGCGGTCGTCCAGCTCCGGGATGCCGAGCAGCTGGAAGCACAGCCCGGGGCCGCCGCGGTCGCGCGCCAGCAGCGTGGTCGCCGCCGCCAGCCCGCCGCCGGCGCTCTCCCCGGCGATGCCGATGCGCTGAGGGTCGACGCCCAGCTCGGAGGCCTTCTCTGCCAGCCACTTCAGCGCGGCGTAGCAGTCCTCGACGGGAGCGGGGAAGGGGTGCTCCGGCGCGAGCCGGTAGTCCACCGACACGATCACGATGCCGAGCTCGTCCGCGAAGCGCAGCACCTGGGCGTGGAACATGTCCAGGTCACCGAGGACGAACCCGCCGCCGTGGACGTACAGCAGACCGGGGACGAGACCGTCCCGGTTCGCCGGGCTGTAGACCCGCACGGGCACGTCCGGCGCGTCGGACGGACCGGGCACCGAGGTGTCCCGGACGTCGACGGGGGTGGCCGGCTCGTAGGCGGGCAGGAGGTCCTTCAGCTGCGACTGCTGGGTGCGCGCGGCCAGCAGCGCCTCGTAGTCGGGCAGCGCGACCTGCGGCAGCATGTCCAGCCAGGGCAGCAGTTCGGGGTCGACGTCGTAGCTCATGGGACGATCCTGGCCCCTCCCCGGCGACACGGGCATCCGACACGTGGCGGGCGATCCGACGCCTCCGCCCACCACCTGTCGGGGGCTATCGTGGCGGGATGAAGGGCTTGCTGCTGAGGTTGTCCGGGCTGGACGCCGACGCCGAGAGCGCCGTGCGGGTGATCGGGTTCTTCGACCGCCTGATCACCGAACGCGCCGGCCTCGACGCGCTGGTCCGCAGCACGTCCGAGCTCGCCGGCTGCCCGGTGGGGCTGCACGCGCCCGGTCAGGGCCTGGCGCTGCGGGCGGACTCCGGAGGCGCCGTCACGGCGGCCCCGGTACCCGCGCGGGCCTCGGTGCGCGCCCTGGAGGGTGGCGTGCGGGTCTGGGCGGCGCGCGAGGGCGAGCCCGCGCCGTTGGACGACATGCTGCTCGAACGGTTCGCGATCGCCGCCGCCGTGCTGCTGGAGCACTCCAGCGTGCCGCTGCCCGAGCTCGGCGACCCCGCCCTGGTCGAGCTGGTGCTGTCGGAAGGCGTTGGCACGGCGGAACGTTCGCGCGCCCTGCACCTGCTCGGCATCGCCGCGACGGCGCCGTTGCGCGTGCTGGCCGCGACCGGCGAGGTGCCGGGCCGGTCGGCGGTGCTGGGGTCGGTGCGGGCGGTGCTGAGCGCCGAGGTGCCCGAGGTGCCCGGACGGCTCGGCGTCGGGCCGCTGCTGCCCGCGATCGACGCCGCGGAGTCGTGGCGGGCGGCCCGCGCGGCACTGCTGTACACATCGGACGGTGAGCCGGTGGTGTGGTGGGAGAACCTGGGCGGGCTCGCCCTGCTCGCCTCGACGGGCCCCGCGGAGATCGCCGCGCTGCCGGACGTGCGCGCGCTGGACCGGCTGGCCGCGGAGCCGGGGATGATCGCGGCACTGGACGCGTTGTGCGCGACCGGGTCGGTGCGCAAGGCCGCGGTGGTGCTGCACCGGCACCACAGCACGATGACCACGCGCCTCGCCCGTGCCGAGGCGGTGCTCGGGTTCGGGCTCGACGAGGCGCCGGGGCGGTTCCGGCTGCACCTCGCGCTGATGGTGCGGCGGGTGCGCGACAACGGCGCACCGGAGTCCTGACCCCGGCACCGATGAGTTTCCGGCGGCGCGCCGGTCCACCCCGTCGCAGACCGACCGACCGACCGAAGGACGACCCCGTGCGGAAACTGATCTACGGCATGAACGTGAGCCTGGACGGCTACACCACCGCCCCCGACGGCGACCTGGGCTGGAGCGAGCCGAGCGACGAGCTGTTCGAGTTCTGGCTGGAGCAGGAGCAGGGCATCGAGCTGTTCCTCTACGGGCGCGGGCTGTGGGAGACGATGAGCTCCCACTGGCCGACCGCCGACCGGCTGCCGGGCGCCACCGCCGCGGAGATCGCGTTCGCGCGGAACTGGCGGGACACGCCCAAGGTCGTGTTCTCCTCCACGACGACCGAGGTCGACTGGAACACCCGCGTCGAGACCGGCGACGCGGTCGCCGAGATCACCCGGCTCAAGGCGGGGGAGGGCGGGCCGATGAGGGTCGGCGGCCCGACGCTGGCCGCGGCGGCGGTGCGGGCGGGGCTGGTGGACGAGTACGAGATCGTCACGCACCCGGTCCTGGTGGGCGGTGGCGCCCCGTTCCACGCCCCGCTCGACGGCTGGGTGAAGCTCGACCTGGTGGAGACGCGGACGTTCCCCGGAGGGGTGCTCCTGACCAGGTACCGCAGGCGCTGAGCGGGTGCGGTCGCGGGGCGGTCAGCCGCTGACCGGCGCCCGCCACAGCCCGACCAGCGCGTCGACCAGCCCGGTCGCGGCGTCGTGCCAGCTGACCCGCGGCGTCGCGGTGTTCTCCGCCAGGGCGCGCTCCCGTTCCGCGATCATGTGCACCACCAGCTGCCGCGCCATGTCGTGCCGTTCGGCCCGCACCTCCTCCGGCAGGTCCGCCAGGCAGGCGTTCAGCCCGGCCGAGATCCGCACCTGCGACGGCGACGACCGCGTCTCCTCGACGATGATCGGCCGCAGCGTCGGGTCGGTCATGACCTGCGCGCCGAACCGCGCGAACCACGTGGGGCTGCCGACGGCCTCCAGGTGCTCGGTGACGGGGCGGACCAGGCAGCTGAGCCAGTCGCGCAGGTCCGGGGCGTCGCCCAGTTCGGAGACCATGCGCTGCCGGATCTCCTCGACCTGCGCCAGGTGCTTGCGCGCGATGGCCCGCACCAGGTCGGCCTTGGTGCCGAAGTGGTAGCCGACGGCCGTGTTGTTGCCCTGGCCCGCCGCCTCGCTGACCTGCCGGTTCGACACCGCCAGCACCCCGTGCTCGGCGAACAGGCGCTCCGCGGCGGTCAGGATCAGCTCACGGGTGGCGTGGGCGCGTTCGGCCCTGGTGGGGGTGTCGACCTTGCTCATCACGCCACCATCTTCCTCTTGGAGCCGCTCCGGACATCACGGACATCATCCGGTCGCTCCAGGTTAAGTCAAGTGACTGACTTAGACTCGGGGTGTGCTCCTCGAAGAGACGCGTCCCGTGACGCGCCCGAACGTCGTCGTCGCCGTGCTCGCGATGGGCGGCATCGTCGTCTCGCTGATGCAGACCCTCGTCATCCCCCTGCTCCCGAGGTTTCCGCAGCTCCTGGGCTCGTCGCCGGGCGACACCACCTGGGTGATCACCTCCACCCTGCTGGCCAGCGCGGTCGCGACGCCCGTCGTCGGCCGCCTCGGCGACATGTACGGCAAGCGCCGCATGCTCGTCGTCAGCCTGGTCATGGTGGTCGTGGGCTCGGTGGTCGGAGCGCTGAGCAACTCGCTGCTGCCGCTCATCGCCGGGCGCGTGGTGCAGGGCATGGCGGTCGGCGTGATCCCGCTCGGCATCAGCATCATGCGCGACGAGCTGCCGCGGGAACGCCTCGCCGGCGCGACCGCGCTGATGAGCGCGTCGCTCGGCGTCGGCGGCGCGCTCGGCCTGCCCGCGGCGGCGCTGCTGGTCGAGCAGAGCGACTGGCACATGCTGTTCTGGACGTCCGCGGCGGCGGGTGTGCTGGCGCTGGTGGCGGTGCTGGTCTGGGTGCCGGAGTCGCCGGTGCGCAGCGGTGGCCGGTTCGACCTGCCCGGCGCGCTCGGGCTGTCGGTCGCGCTGGTGTGCCTGCTGCTCGGCGTGTCGAAGGCGTCCGCCTGGAGCGGCGGCGCCGTCACGGGCCTGTTCGCCGCCGCGGCCGCCGTGCTGGGCCTGTGGGGCTGGTGGGAGCTGAGGACGCCCCAGCCGTTGGTCGACCTGCGCACCACGGCCCGGCGCCAGGTGCTGCTGACCAACATCGCGTCGGTGTCGTTCGCGTTCGCCCTGTTCGCGCAGTCGCTGGTGCTGCCGCAGGTCCTGCAGCTGCCGGCGGCGACCGGCCACGGCCTCGGCCAGTCGTTGCTGGTCACCGGTCTGGTGCTGGTGCCCTCCGGCCTGGTCATGATGGCCACGGCACCGGTGTCCGCGCGCATCTCGAACGCGCGGGGGCCTCGCGTGACGCTGATCCTGGGCGCGTTCGTGGTCGCGGTCGGCTACCTCGCGGGCATCTTCATGCTGACCGCGATCTGGCAGCTGGTCGTCGTCTCGGCCGTGATCGGCGCCGGCATCGGCCTGGGCTACGGCGCGATGCCCGCCCTGATTATGGGCGCCGTGCCGACGTCGGAGACGGCCGCGGCCAACAGCCTCAACACGCTGATGCGCGCCATCGGCACCTCGGTCTCCAGCGCGGTGGCGGGCGTCGTCCTCACCCAGGTGGCCGCTCCTGGCAGCTTCCAGCTGATCATGGGCCTGGGGGCCGCGACCGCGCTGGCAGCGGTCGCGATCGCGGCCTTCATCCCCCCGGTCAGCCGAAAAATCGCGTGATCTCGCGGGCGACGACGTCCGGCTGCTCCTCGGCGAGCCAGTGGCCGGACCCGTCGACCCGCACGACCTCGAACCGGTTCGCGACGGCCGGCAACGTCCCCAGGAACTGGTCGTAGGACGACACCGAGGCGAGCCCCAGCACCGGCGGCACGAGCTTGCCGTAGGTCTTGCCGTCCGCGATGTCCTGGTGGAACGCCTGGTACCAGCCGTTGCTGGCGCGGATCGCCTCGGACGAGTCGTAGGCGCGCGCGTAGATCTGCCGCGACCGCTCGTCGATCGCGGCGGGCGTGAACGCGGTGTTGGCGAACAGCCAGTCGACCAGGTAGCGGAACCGCCCGGTCAGCAGCTGCTCCGGCAGCCGCATGACCTGGTTGAACGCAAACCACCACAGGCTGAAGCCGCCCGGCGGGGGCAGCAGCGGGATCTGGTAGAAGCTCTCGTCGGGGTGCAGCACGTCCATGAAGGCGACCTTCTCGGTCGTCTGCGGGAAGTTCGCGGCGAACGAGAACGCGACCATGCTCCCCAGGTCGTGCCCGACGACGTTGACCTTGTCGTACCCGAGCTTCTTGACGAGCTCGTGGATGTCGGTGGCCATGGTCTTCTTGTCGAACCCGCCCGCGGGCTTGCCCGACCCGCCCATGCCGCGCAGGTCGACCGCGATGACGCGGAACCTCGCCGCCAGCGCGGGCAGGACCTTGTTGTACAGCCACCAGGTCTGCGGCCACCCCGGCAGCAGCACCAGCGGCGCGCCCCTGCCGCCGGTGACGTAGTGCAGGCGCACCCCGTTGACCTGCGCGTAGTTGTGCTGGAAACCGGGAAGGTCGACCTCCCGGTGTTTCGAGGAGTCCGCCTCGGCCGCCCCCGCGGTCGCGGCGAGCGCGGCACCGGCACCCAGCGCGAAGGCTCTGCGCCTGTTCAGCTCCATGACCTCTTACCCCCATCCGTAGCTCGGCGCGGACATCCGAACAAGCGGCGCTCGAGCACGGCTGGAGATCGGGGGAGGAGCTGCGTCAGCCCAGTTCGGCGGAGTCCGTGAGCCGCAGCTTGCGCCGCGCCCGCTGGTAGAACGTCGTCATCCCCAGCCGCACCACGCGGGCGGCACCGGCGCGCCCCCGCAGTGACACGCGCTGGCCCGGTTCGACGTAG
>NZ_DASVFL010000306.1:0-15065 GCF_036380075.1 Lentzea sp.
GCGCTGGACACCGCGGTGAAGAAGTCGATCGACTCCGGCGTCTCGTACACCGTCGCGGCCGGCGGCAGCAACACCGACCCCGCGAACTCGTCGCCGCAACGGGTTTCGCAGGCGATCTGCGTAGGTGCGTTGACGCAGAACGACACCAAGGCGTCGTCGTCCAACTACGGGCCCCTGGTGGACATCTGGGCGGCCGGCGTCAGCATCCCGTCCGCCTGGAACACCAGTGACACGGCCACCGCGACGCTCAGCGGGTCGTCCATGGCGTCCCCGCACGCGGCCGGTGTCGCGGCGCGGTTCCTGGAGGTCAACCGCACGGCCACGCCCGCTCAGGTGGAAAACGCGGTGGTTAGCACGGGAACTCCCGGCACGCCACCCGTCACTCGTATCCTCTACTGGCCGCCATCTCTGTGAAGCGTGAAATGTCCGTCAATTCCACGGCGTCTTAATCCGTAGGACACCCTTGGCAGGAACCGGATCCATCCATAGCGTCGAAAGCGCATCGTTCCCCTGCACAAGAACGGAATGCACATCATGACGCGAAAGATCCGGTTCCTCGCCGGCGCGGGCGCGGCGAGCCTCGCCCTCTCGGTTCTGATGGTTCCCAACGCTTACGCCGCCGAGGGCGAGGTCCTCTCCCTCAACGCGCCCGAGAAGGTCGCCGGCAGCTTCATCGTGAAGCTGAAGGAGGGCAAGGGCAACTCGCACTCCCTCGCCTCCCGCTTCGGCGCCAAGGTCGAGCGCGACTACACCAGCTTCGGCGGCTTCAACGTGAAGCTGACGGAGAAGCAGGCCAAGCGCCTGGCCGCCGACCCGTCGGTCGAGTTCGTCGAGGCCGACCAGGTCGTGCACGTGCAGGCGACGCAGGCGAACCCGCCGTCGTGGGGTCTCGACCGCATCGACCAGCGCAACCTGCCGCTCGACAGCTCCTACAGCTACACCTCGACCGGATCCGGCGTGACGGCGTACGTCATCGACACCGGTGTGCGCATCAGCCACTCCACGTTCGGCGGCCGCGCCACCAACGGCCGCGACTTCGTCGACAACGACAACGTCGCGCAGGACGGCAACGGCCACGGCACGCACGTCGCCGGCACCATCGCGGGCTCGCAGTACGGTGTCGCGAAGAACGCCAAGATCGTCGCCGTCCGCGTCCTCGACAACAGCGGCTCCGGCACCCTCGCCGGTGTGGCCGCCGGCATCGACTGGGTCGGCAACAACGCCGTCAAGCCCGCCGTCGCCAACATGTCGCTCGGCGGCAGCTCCAACGCCACCCTCGACACCGCCACGCGCAACGCCATCGCCAAGGGCGTGACCTTCGCGGTCGCGGCCGGCAACTCGAACGCCAACGCCTCGACCTTCTCCCCGGCCCGCGTGACCGAGGCGATCACCGTGGGCGCCACCGAGCGCACCGACGCCCGCGCGTCCTACTCGAACTACGGTTCCGTGCTGGACATCTTCGCGCCGGGCTCGTCGATCACGTCGGCGTGGAACACCTCCGACTCGGCCACCAACACCATCTCGGGCACGTCGATGGCCACCCCGCACGTCGCAGGCGCCGCGGCGCGCTACCTCTCCACCAACCCGTCGGCGACGCCGGCCCAGGTCGCTTCGTACCTGGTCGCGCAGTCGACGGCGTCCAAGGTGACGAACCCGGGCTCGGGTTCGCCGAACCGCCTGCTGTACCTCGCGCCCTCCGCGTGAGCTGAGTTCCGGGGAAGGGCCGCGACCGGGGTCGCGGCCCTTTTCCTATGCTCGGGTCCGTGGTGGACGGTTTCAAGAGCATCGACTGGTACCGGTTGCGCAGTCACGACGGGTACGGCGACGACCTGCCCCGGTTGCTGCGGCAGGCGCGGACCTCCGTCGAACCGCACGAGGAGCTGGTACGGCACCTGAGCGGCGGCGAGTCCGAGGTCAGCGAGGCGACCGCGGCGGCCTGGCCGTTCCTGCTGGAGCTGGTCGCCCACGACAACACCCCCAGCCGCGAGTGGCTGCTGGAGAACCTGTGCGGCGCCATCGCGGTCGCCGGGGGCAGCGGCTCCGCCGACGTGGACCCGAGCTGGCCGCCCGCCTGGGAGGCCTCGAAGCCGGCGATGATCGCCCTGCTGGACCACGGTTCCGCGGCGGTGCGGCGGGGCGTGCTGTTCCTGCTGGGCAAGGGGCTCGGAGACAGCGCGCCCGTCCTGCCCGCCCTGTCCGCGCGGTGGGAGGAGGAGACCGACCCGGCCACGCGGCTGTGCCTGGTGCTCGTCGCGACGGAGTTCGCCGGGCGGGGCGACGAGGCCGCGACCGGGTGGCTGCGGGAGCTGGCGGTGCCCGGCGGCGAGCCGCAGGCGCGGCTGCTCGTGTCCGCGGCGACGAGGCCGGACGCCGGCGTCATCCTGCGCGGGCTGACCGGTGACCTGGAGCTGTTCCTCGCCACCGGGTCGTACGAGATGGGCTACGACGAGGTGCTGGAGCACGTGCTCTGGCTCGTGGGGCCGAAGGACTTCGAGGGCATCGACCTCGTGCTGGCGCTGGTGGACGTGCTGCCGTGGCGCACGGAGGCGCTCGACTACCTGCGGCGGCTGTTCGAACGCGACACTACGGACGTGGGCCTGGTCGTGCCGTACGTGCCGGTGTGGGCGGCCGACCCGGACGTCCGGCTGCGGGCCTTCGCGGTGTGGCTGGTCGGCGTCGCGAGGGCCCGCGAGTACCGGGACCTCGTCGCCGAGAGGGTGCACGACCACGCCGTGACGTCGCTGGGGCAGAAGGTCTCGACGCTGGCCGCGTCGGTGCTGCTGGACCTGGGGTGAGGCAGGTGCTGGAAGGCCTGGACGACGTCGCGTGGCACTCGGTCGACCACGCCTACGGTCCCGCGCTGGACACGCCCGGTCACGTGCGGGCGTTGCTGTCCGGCGACCCCGAGGTGGTCGCGCGGGCCGTCACCGACCTCGACCGGACCCTCCACGAGGAGGGCGGGTTCGTGTGCGGGGCCGCCACCGCGGCGCTGCCGTTCCTGGTCGAGGTGCTGCCGTCGCTCGCGCCGCGACCGCGGGCTCTGCTGCTGGAGCTGCTCCACCGCATCGCGCGGTGGGGGGACGCCGAGCAGGTCGACCACGGCTGGCCCGCGGCGTGGGCGAAGGCGGAACCGGTGCTCGGAAGGTCGTTCCCGGGGCCGGAAAGCCCTGCTTGAAAAACTGTCGGTGCCTCCAGCTAGCCTTGACGGCAAAGCTGACTTCGTCTACAAGGAGCCACCACCGTGTTGCGCACGCACGAGGCCGGGTCACTCCGGGCCGAGCACGCCGGGCAGTCCGTCACCCTCACCGGGTGGGTCGCCCGCCGGCGGGATCACGGCGGTGTCATCTTCATCGACCTGCGCGACGCCTCCGGCGTGGCCCAGGTCGTGTTCCGCGAGGGCGAGATGGCCGAGCGCGCGCACCGGCTGCGCAGCGAGTACGTCATCAAGGTCACCGGTGAGGTGAGCAAGCGCCCCGAGGGCAGCGAGAACCCCGACCTCGCCACCGGCGCCATCGAGGTCTACGTGTCCGACCTCGAGGTGCTCAACGAGGCGGCGCCGCTGCCGTTCCAGGTCGAGGCCGAGGGCGAGATCGGCGAGGAGGCGCGGCTGCGGCACCGCTACCTCGACCTGCGCCGCTCCGGCCCCGCCAAGGCCATCCGGCTGCGCAGCGAGGTCAGCCGCATCGCCCGCGAGGTGCTGCACGGCGAGAAGTTCGTCGAGGTCGAGACGCCGACCCTGACCCGCTCCACGCCCGAGGGCGCGCGCGACTTCCTGGTGCCGGCCCGCCTGCGCCCCGGCTCCTGGTACGCGCTGCCGCAGTCGCCGCAGCTGTTCAAGCAGCTGCTCATGGTCGGTGGCCTGGAGCGCTACTACCAGATCGCGCGCTGCTACCGCGACGAGGACTTCCGCGCCGACCGCCAGCCGGAGTTCACCCAGCTCGACGTCGAGATGAGCTTCGTCGAGCAGGACGACGTCATCGCGCTCACCGAGAAGCTCCTCGCCGCGATCTGGAAGGAGACCAAGGACGTCGAGCTGCCGCTGCCGTTCCGCCGCATCTCCTACGCGGACGCGATGGCGAAGTACGGCTCCGACAAGCCGGACCTGCGCTTCGACGTCGAGCTCACCGAGCTGACCGAGTACTTCAAGGACACGACGTTCCGCGTGTTCCAGGCGCCGTACGTCGGCGCCGTCGTCATGCCGGGCGGCGCGTCGCAGCCCCGCCGCACGCTCGACGGGTGGCAGGAGTTCGCCAAGCAGCGCGGCCACAAGGGCCTCGCCTACGTCCTCGTCGCCGAGGACGGCACGCTCGGCGGCCCGGTCGCGAAGAACCTCACCGACGCCGAGCGCGACGGTCTCGCCAAGGCCGTCGGCGCCAACGCCGGCGACTGCATCTTCTTCGCCGCGGGCGACCCGCGCGACGCGCGCGCGCTGCTCGGTGCCGCCCGCGTCGAGATCGCGCACCGCGTCGGCCTGGTCGACGAGAACGCCTGGGCGTTCGCGTGGGTCGTCGACTTCCCGATGTTCGAGTCGGTCGACAAGCTCGACTCCGGCGACGTCGCGGTCGGCGGCGGCAAGTGGACCGCCCTGCACCACGCGTTCACCTCGCCGACGCCGGAGTGGGTCGACCGGTTCGAGGAGGACCCGGGCAACGCCCTGGCCTACGCCTACGACGTGATCCTCAACGGCAACGAGCTGGGCGGCGGCTCCATCCGTATCCACCGCGCCGACGTGCAGCAGCGCGCGTTCAACGTGATGGGCATCGGTGCCGAGGAGGCGCAGGAGAAGTTCGGCTTCCTGCTCGACGCGTTCAAGTTCGGCGCCCCGCCCCACGGCGGCATCGCCCTGGGCTGGGACCGCCTCTGCATGCTGCTCGCGGGCGTCGACTCGATCCGCGAGGTCATCGCGTTCCCGAAGTCCGGCGGCGGCTACGACCCGCTGACCGCGGCCCCGGCGCCGATCACCGCCCAGCAGCGCAAGGAAGCCGGCGTCGACGCCAAGCCCGACCAGAAGCAGTAGTGCTTCGCGTACGGGTGGTCTGTCCTTCGGACCAGACCGACGCGGTGCTGTCGATCCTCCGCGACCACGCGGGAGCCACCCACCTGGTGCTCCTGCGTGGCGCGGCGGTGCAGCCCGAGGGTGACCTGGTCACCGCCGACGTGGCGCGCGAGGCCGTCGACGAGGTCGTCAGCGCCCTGTGCGAGCTGCACGTCGACCACACCGGTGGCGTCACCATCGAGACGATCGACACCTCGCTGTCCGACGCCGCCGACCGCGCGGAGGAGAGCGCGCCCGGCGAGGGCTCCGACGTGATCGTCTGGGAGGAGCTGATCGCGAAGTCGGGGGAGGAGTCCCGGCCGAGCGTCACCTTCCAGGCGTTCCTCACCATCGCCTGCCTGCTGGCGGCGGTCGGCGTCGCGACGAACTCGCCGGTCACGATCGTCGGCGCGATGGTCGTCGGGCCCGAGTTCGGGCCACTGGCCGCGATCGCCGTCGGCCTCGTCGCGAAGCGGTGGGACCTGGTCAGGCAGGCGCTGCTCGCCCTGGCGGTCGGGTTTCCGCTGGCCATGGTGGTCACGTCGCTGCTGACCTGGGTGGGCGAGCTCGGCGGCCTGTTCGACCGGGACGCGCTGATCAACGGCCACGAGGTCGACTTCATCTACCAGTTCGGGCCGTTCTCGCTGATCGTGGCGCTGCTGGCGGGCGCGGCGGGCATGCTCTCGATGACGTCGGCCAAGTCCGCGGCGCTCGTCGGCGTGTTCATCTCGGTCACCACCGTCCCCGCCGCCGGGTACGCCGCGCTGGCCGCGGTTCTCGGAGTGTGGGACAGGGTGGGGCCCGCGGTCGCTCAACTGGGCATCAACTTGATCGGTATTGTCGCCGCGGCCGCGTTCGTGTTGTTGATCCGCAGGCGCCGGGCAACGGATGGTGTTTCCACACGTCCACTGTCCAGGGGATGATCAACGCGTATCCGCGGGCGGTGTCAGCCGTTGTCCACGGGTGGTGGTGGTCGCGGCCCGGCCGCATTAGCGTCGGTCCGGCTCGCGAACTTGGGGAGTAGGGTCGGAGGGGATGAGCGTGGAGATCACCGCGGGCCCTCCCGACACGACTTCACCTGAGATAGCCGACGCTGTCGGGGCGGCGGAGCGGGTACTGACCAGGAGAATGGGCGCCAGGGTGCGTCTCGCGGACCCCGAGGCTCTCGGGGGTACCGGTCGTTCCGTCGTCATCCGCGTGAGAGTGGCGTCCTCGCCGTTCTCCATGCCCAGGACGCTGGTCGTGAAGCGGTACCCGGAGGCCAGCGGCGACCGCGACCCGTGGGCGCACGAGGCCGTCAGCCACCAGCTGCTGACCGCGCTGCCGGCGGAGGAGCGCGCCACCCCGGAGCTCTTCGCGCACGACGCCACGTCGCGTCTGGTGGTGCTGGAGGACCTGGGCCGTGCGCCGCGGCTGTCCGAGAAGCTGCACGCCAAGGACGCCCGCGCCGCCGAACGAGGCCTGCTCTCGTGGGCGCACGCCATGGGCCGCCTGCACGCCACCACGGCGGGCCGTGACGCCGACTTCGACGCACTGATGCGCCGCGCCGGTGCGCAGTGCTGCCAGGACCCGATCGCGGTCGACGTGCACGCGGCCGTCGCGGGCTTACCGGCGCTGCTGGAGTCCACGCTGGGCATCGAGACGTCCTCGCAGGCCGCCGAGTTCGCGGCCGGGGCGACGCGGGCGTTCAGCACCTCGCGGCGGCGCGCGTTCAGCCCGTCGACGTCGTGCCCGGACAACCACCTGGTCACCTCGCGCGGCGTCCGGTTCGTCGACTTCGAGGGCGGCTGCGTCCGCGACATCGTGTTCGACGCGGCCGCGCTGCGCGTGCCGTTCCCGTCCTGCTGGTGCGGGTGGGGCCTGCCGCCGGGCATGTCCGAGGCCATGGTCGCCGCCTGGCGCGCCGAGGTCGGGGCGGTGTGGCCCGAGATGGACGACGACGCGGTGCTCTTACCGCGGCTGCTGGAGGCCCAGCTGCTGTGGGTGTGGCTCGCGACGTGGCGGGCGCTGTCCAAGCCCATGCCGAACGTCGACGACGCGCCGCCGCGCAGCGTCGTGCTGACCGGGCGCTGGGTCCGGCTGCGGGCCGACGCGCTGGTCCTGGGCGAGAAGTCGGTCGCCTCCCACGCGGACGCCGTGATCGGCGCGCTGGCCGACCGCTACGGCTCCGAGGTGCTCGAACTCCCGCTTTACCCAGCATTTCGCTGAACCGTTCCCGCGCGGTCATTCCCGGCTCACCGGGCGCGCCGATGCTGAACCGCGTGCTGGTGCTACTCGGTGACTCGACAGCGGTCGGGATCGGCGACCTCGTGCCCGGCGGCTGGCGCGGCTTCGGCCCGATCCTCTCGGCCGCGTTCGAGGACAACGGCTACCGCAACCACGCGGTGTCCGGTGCGCGGCTGGCCGACGTCCGGCGCACGCAGCTGCCGCGGGCGCTGGCGGACCGGCCCACCGCGGCCGTCGTCGTCGCGGGCGTCAACGACACGCTGCGGTCGGACTTCTCGGCGCGGCGGATGCACGAGGACCTCGACCACGTGTGCGGCGCGCTGACGGCCGCCGGCGTCTCCGTGGTCACCGTCCGGTTCCACGACCAGGGGCGGGTGTTCAAGCTGCCCGGCCGGCTGCGGCGGGTGCTGAAGCACCGCATCGACGAGTACAACCGCGTGGTCGACGTCGTCGTGGCACGGCACGGGGTCCGGTGCGTCGACCTGCACGCGGTGCCCGGCGCGTACGAGCTGGAGACGTGGGCGGTCGACCGGCTGCACCCGTCCGAACGCGGTCACCGGATGCTGGCGCGGGCGTTCGCGGCCGAGCTGCGCGCGCTCGGGCACACCGTCGGCGACGTCAGCCTGGAGTGCTCCGGCGGGCGCGAGCTGACGGTGTGGCACCACGTGGCCTGGTTGGTGCTCAAGGGGATTCCGTGGCTGTGCCGCCGGGGTGCGGACCTGGTGCCGTTGCTGTGGAACGACGAGGCGCCGGCCGAGGTGTTCCCGGCCGGCGCGGGGCCGGTGCCGGGGGACGTGCTGCCCGCCGACACCGGCCTGCTCTGATCCTCAGCCGCCCAGGTCGTAGAGCGTCTGACCGCCGACGGTCGTGGCCTGGAACGTCGCCGCGACCCACTCGGCGATCCCGCTGTCGCCGCCGCGGCCGCCGCCACCTCCGCCACCGGAGACGAAGTACCGGATCCTGCCGTCCGCGACGAGCGCCTTGAACTCGTCGAGCGTGGGCGCGGGGTCGCTGCCGTTCCAGCCGCCGATCGCGATCACCGGCCGCCCGGACGCCAGCTGCAACGACGCGGCGCCCTGCGCGCCGACCGTCGCGGCCGCCCACTCGGTGTCGGTGGCCTTGAGCAGCTGCACGACCTCCGTCGACGAACCGCCCTCGCGCATGCCCATGCCCATGCCCTGCTGGGCCCTGGGGCCGGACAACGGGATCGAGCCGCTGTGCGGGACGGCCGCGGTCGCCAGCGCGTAGCCGGAGGTGCCCAGCAGCGCCGCCGCGACCAGCACGCCCACGAGCCACCTCCGGCCGGAGCCGAACAGCAGCGCGCCCACCGCCACCGCGGTCACGGCCAGCAGGACCCAGCGCAGCCACGGCGTCCAGTCCGGGGTGCGGTCGAGCAGGATGAAGCCCCACACGCCGGTCGCCGCGACCATCGCCGTCAACGCCACGCGCACCGGGAAGTGCGCCCGTCCGCGCCACAGCTCCCGTCCGGTGATGCCGGCGAGCGCGGCGATCGCGGGTGCCAGCGCGACGGTGTAGTAGGGGTGCGTGATGCCGCTCATGAAGCTGAACACCGCACCGGTCACCAGGACCCAGCCGCCCCAGACGACCAGCGCCGCACGGGTGCGGTTCGTCCGCGGCGCCTGCCGCAGGAACCACAGCCCGGCGCCGAGGCCGATCAGCGCGGCGGGCAGCAGCCAGGAGATCTCCTGGCCCATGCTGGCGCCGAACAGCCGGCCGACGCCGGTCTCGCCGCCGAAGCCGATGTTCCCGTTGCCGCCCATGCCACCGCCGCCGGGTCCGCCGCCGGAGCCGCCGAAGATCCGGCCGAGGCCGTTGTAGCCGATCGCCAGCTCCCACAACGAGTCGTTGGTCGACCCGCCGATGTACGGGCGGCTGTCCGCCGGCCACAGCTCGACGAGCGCGATGAACCACCCGGCCGACACGACGACCGCGGCACCGGCGCCGAGCAGGTGCAGCAGGCGCTTCGGCACCGACGTCGGCGCGGCGACGAGGTAGGCGAGCGCCAGCGCGGGCAGCACCAGGAAGCCCTGCAGCATCTTGGTGAGGAACGCGAACCCGACCGCGACGCCCGCGAGCGCCAGCCACGCCGGGCTCGCCTTCTCCAGCGCCCGCACCGTGCAGTAGGCGGCCGCGACCATCAGCAGCACCAGCAGCGCGTCCGGCAGGTTGAACCGGAACATCAGCGTGGCCACCGGCGTCAGCGCGAACGCCGCTCCGGCGAACAACGCCGCCAGGGGACCGGACGTGCGCTTCACCGTGGCGTACAACAACCCCACGGCCGCGACGCCTTCGAGGGCCTGCGGGGCGAGCACTGTCCAGCTGGAGAACCCGAACGCCTTCGCGAACAGCCCGCTCACCCACAGGAACGCGGGCGGCTTGTCGACGGTGATCGTGTTGCCGGGGTCGAGCGAGCCGAACAGCAGCGCCTTCCAGCTCTGCGACGCGGCCTGCGTCGCCGCCGCGTAGAAGTCGTTGCCCCAGCCGGTGGCGGTGAGGTTCCACAGGTACAGCACGGCCGTCGCGGCCAGCAGGCCCAGGAAGGCGATGCGGTGCGCGGTCTTCGGGTTCCGGCTCGGCGGCGGTGTCGGTGCGGCGACGGGCGCGGGGGCGAGTGTGGCGGTCATGCCGGGACCCTTTCCAGTTCGGCGGCGGGCAGAGCCCTCGGTGTGCGGCGGCGCATCCGCGCGATGCCGCGCAGGTCGGCCAGGGCGGTGGAGACGATGTCGACGCGGGAGTCCGGGTCGTCCACCCAGTCGACGGGGACCTCGTGGATGCGCAGGCCCGCGCGTTCGGCGAGCACGAGCAGCTCGGTGTCGAAGAACCAGGCGGTGTCCTCGACCAGCGGCAGCAGGCGGTGTGCGGCGCGCGTGTGGATCGCCTTGAACCCGCACTGCGCGTCGGTGAAGTGCGTGGCCAGGGTGGCGTGCAGCAACACGTTGTAGCAGCGGGAGATCACCTCGCGCTTCAGGCCGCGGACGACGCGTGCGCCGTGCGCGAGCCTGCTGCCGATGGCGAGGTCGGAGTGCCCGGACAGCAGCGGCGCGACCAGCGGCGCCAACGCCCGCAGGTCCGTCGAGAGGTCGACGTCCATGTACGCCAGCACTTCCGCGTCCGACACCGACCAGACCTCTTTGAGAGCGCCACCCCGGCCCTTGCGCGGGAGGTGGACCGCCCGCACCCGGTCGTGCTCGCGCGTCAGGTCCTGCGCGACCTCCCAGGTGCGGTCGGTGCTGGCGTTGTCCGCGACGGTGATCCGGAACGAGTGCGGGAACAGCGCGGGGAGCTCGGTGACCAGCCGGTCGACGCACCTCGGCAGGTCGCGTTCCTCGTTGTACACCGGGATCACCACGTCGAGAGTGGTCATGACGCGTCCAATGCGTAGAGGGTGGTACCGCTGACGGTGGTCGCGGTGTGGTTCGCGGCGACCCACTCGGCGATCCGGTGGGCCGCGTCGCTGCCGGTCTCGCCCTGCATCATCCGGCCGGCGGCGACGAAGTAGTGGATCTGTCCATTCCGGACCATCTGCTGGAACTGCTCCAGCGTCGGCGCGGGGTCGGTGCCGTTGAACCCGCCCAGCGCCATCACCGGTTGCCCGCTGGCGAGCTGGAGCCCGGCGGCGTTGTTGGAGCCGACGGTCGCGGCGGCCCACTTGTAGCTGCTCGCGTTGTCCTGCAACAGGGTCACGACCTCGGCGTCGGGGAGCGTGGTGTCGAGCAGGCCGCCACCACCACCGCCGCCCATGCCCATCCGCCCGGTCGACGGGCCCGCGACCGGCAGCGCGCCGGTGTGCGGGGTGGTGACGGTCGCGAACGAGTAGGTGGTCGGGCCGAGCAGCGCCGCGACCAGCGCGACCGGGATGGCCCACCGCATCGACAGCACCAGCCCGACCGCCGCGATCAGCCCCGCCATCAGCACGAGCAGCGCGACGGGCGTGGAGAACCCGTTGATCAGCACGTAGCACTGCAGCGCGCTCAACGCGACGGAACCCGAGAGCACCGCCGCCGCGACGGGTTCGTGGCGGCGTTCCCAGAGCTGCGTGGTGGCGATGCCGATGACGGCGGCGATCGCGGGCGCCAGCGCCACGGTGTAGTAGGAGTGGATGATCCCGTTCATGAAGCTGAAGACCCCGGCGGTGACGACGAGCCAGCCGCCCCACAGCGCCAGTGCCGTGCGGGCGCGACCGGTCGTCAGCCACAGTCCCGCGACCAGCAGCACCACCGCGGCCGGCAGCAGCCACGCGATCTGACTGCCCATCTCCGCGCCCAGCAGGCGGGCCCAGCCCGGCGAGCCCCAGCCGCGGCCGCCGCCGACGCTGCCGACCTCGTCACCGGTGAGCCGGCCGAAACCGTTGTAGCCCAGCGTCAGCTCCAGCACGCTGTTCGTCTGCGAGCCGCCGATGAACGGCCGGTCCGGCGTCAGCTCGACGGCCGCGATCCACCAGCCGCCCGCCACCACCATCGCGCCGAACGCGCCGGCCAGGTGCAGCACCCGCCTGCCGAGCGGCGCCGGGGCGGCCAGCAGGTAGACGAGACCGAACGCGGGAAGCACCAGGAACGCCTGCAGCATCTTGGTGAGGAAGCCGAACCCGACCGCGACCCCGGCCAGCATCAGCCAGTACGGGCTTGCGTTCTCGGCCGCGCGGGTCACGCAGTACGCACCCGCGACGAGCAGCAGGACCAGCAGCGCGTCCGGGTTGTTGAAGCGGAACATCAGCACCGCGACCGGTGTCAGCGCCAGCACCGCGCCGGAGATCAGCGCGGCGGCGGGGGAGAACCAGCGGCGGACCGTCGCGTGCAGCAGCCACACGCTGCCCACGCCCATCAACGCCTGCGGCACCAGGATGCTCCACGCGTTCACGCCGAACAGCCGCGCGGACAGCCCCATCACCCACAGCGAGGCGGGCGTCTTGTCCACGGTGATCGCGTTCGAGGCGTCCGAGGAGCCGAAGAACCACGCCTTCCAGCTCGTCGCACCGGCCTGCGCGGCGGCCGAGTAGTAGGCGTTCGCCCAGCCCGAGTCCCCCAGCCGCCACAGGTACAGCGCGCCGGTCGCGATCAGCAGGGCCGCCAGCGCCAGGCGTTCTCGTCTCATGCGACGAGAGTCGCGGCCTAGCCTGGGTGGGTCGTGTGCCCCTGCTGTGAACGACCTGTGTGCGCCGCCCTGCGCAGCGAGACCGTGAACGTGGTGTGACCCGGCCGGCTCGCCACGGACACCTCGCCGTCGTGCGCGCCGACCACGGCCGCCACGATCGAGAGCCCCAGCCCGGTGCTGCCCGCCGCCCGCGACCGCGACGAGTCGCCGCGCGCGAACCGTTCGAAGACCTCCAGGCCCTCGGGGACGCCGGGCCCGTCGTCGGTGACGGTCAGGTCGACGCGTCCGTTGTGGACGGACAGGCCGGTCGTCACCGTGGTGCCCGGCGGGGTGTGCGCGCGGGCGTTGGACAGCAGGTTGCCAATGACCTGGTGCAGCCGTTGCACGTCACCGGGGACCACCACGGGGTCCTGCGGCAGCGCGAGCCGCCAGCTGTGGTCGGGACCGGCGATGCGGGCGTCGCCGACCACGTCCAGCACCAGCCGCGACAGGTCCACGTCCGCGCTCTCCAGCGGGCGGCCCGCGTCGAGCCTCGCCAGCAGCAGCAGGTCCTCCACCAGCGACGTCATCCGCACCGCCTCGGACTCCACCCGGCCCATCGCGTGGGTGACCGCGGGCGGCAGGTCCTCGCCGGTGCGGCGGGTCAGCTCCGCGTAGCCGCGGATCGCGGCGAGAGGGGTCCTGAGCTCGTGCGAGGCGTCGGCGACGAACTGGCGGACCCTCGTCTCGCTGTCGTGCCGCGCCTTCAGCGCCTCGTCGACGTGGCCGAGCATCTTGTTGAGCGCGAGACCGACCTTGCCGACCTCCGTGGCCGGGTCGGTGTCCTCCTCCGGCACGCGCTCGGCGAGCGCGACCTCGCCCTCGTGCAACGGCAGCTCCGACACGCGGGTCGCGGTCTCGGCGACGCGGTCGAGCGGCACGAGCGCCCGCCGCACCACCACCCTGCCCGCCAGTGCGACCGCCGCCGCACCCGCGACGATGAGCCCCGCGAGGATCCACACCATCTGCCACACGATGTCCGTGACGGGCTGCAGCGACAGGCCCTTGATCCCCATCCGGTCGGTGACCACGCGGAACTCGCCCGCCTCGCCGAGGTCGACCGTGTGCAGGCTCGACGGCGCGGCCTCCAGGGCCGCGATCTCGTCGTCGGTGAGCAGGCGCGGCTGCTGCGACCCCGGCAGCTCGATCGTGCCGCGGACCGTGCCGTCCTGCTGGATCCGCGCGTTGATGCCCGGCGGGCCGTACGGCGAGCCGGGCGGCGCCGGCCGCAGCGTCGTGACCTCGCGGTCGAGGTTGCTCATCAGGAACGCGTGCAGCGCGAGCACCGACACGCCGCCGATCACCAGGCACAGCGCCGTGAGCAGGACGATCTGACCGGAGA
Source organism: Lentzea sp. (assembly GCF_036380075.1). Classification (NCBI taxonomy): domain Bacteria; kingdom Bacillati; phylum Actinomycetota; class Actinomycetes; order Pseudonocardiales; family Pseudonocardiaceae; genus Lentzea; species Lentzea sp. The sequence goes on from NZ_DASVFL010000306.1 coordinate 13,755, forward strand.
CGAGCTGCGCCCGCAGCGTTCTGGGGCGCAGCGTCCTAGGACGCGGGCTTGAGGACATAGCCCGCGCCCCGCATCGTGTGGATCATCGGTGTGCGCCCGGCGTCGATCTTCTTGCGCAGGTAGGAGATGTAGAGCTCGACGATGTTGGCCTGGCCGCCGAAGTCGTAGCTCCACACGCGGTCCAGGATCTGCGCCTTGCTCAGCACCCGCTTCGGGTTGCGCATCAGGTAGCGCAGCAGCTCGAACTCCGTCGCCGTCAGGTCGATCGACGTGCCGCCGCGGTCGACCTCGCGCGTCTCCTCGTTGAGCGACAGGTCGCCGACGACCAGCCGCGTGCCCGCGTCCGCGTCGGTCACGCCGGTGCGCCGCAGCAGCGCGCGCAACCGCAGCACGACCTCCTCCAGCGAGAACGGCTTGGTCACGTAGTCGTCGCCGCCCGCGGTGAGCCCGGCGATGCGGTCCTCCACCGCGTCCTTCGCCGTGAGGAACAGCACGGGCAGGACCGGCGACTCGGCGCGCATCTTGCGCAGCACCTCGAACCCGTCGAAGTCGGGCAGCATCACGTCGAGCACCACGACGTCCGGGCGGAACTCGCGCGCCGTCCTCACCGCGGTCTGGCCGTCGAGGGCCGTGCGCACGTCCCACTTCTCCATGCGCAGCGCCATCGTCATGAGCTCGGCCAGAGTGGACTCGTCGTCGACCACGAGCACCCGCACCGGCTGCCCGTCGGGCCTGCGGAGTTCGGTCTTCATCGCGCGCATGGCTCCCATCGTGAGTGCCGATCCTGTGTACCAGCTGTGAGCGGGTCCCACAGCTGGAGCCTGGGCCAGGCACAGGTTCAGCACAGCCGGCGCCGCCACGGTGGCTCCCATGACCGAGCAACAGCCCCCGGAGTGGGGCGCACCCCAGGCTTCACCCGACCCCGCGGCCCGCCCGGCGTGGACCGTGAAGAAGACGGTGGCCGCCGTGGCCATCGCCGTCGGCATCGCCGCCGCCGGAGGCGTCGCGATCTACGCGGCCAGCGGCACGAACCAGCAGACCGGCGCCGGCGGCATGGGACCCGGCGGCATGGGCGGCGCCCCGCCGGACGGCATGGGCGGCGGCATGCGCGGCGGCTTCGGGTTCGGCACGGAGACCCACGGCGAGTTCCAGAGCGGCGAGGTGACCGCCATCAGCGACACCTCCATCGAGGTGAAGTCCACCGACGGCTACACGAAGACCTACGTGATCGACGCCGAGACCGTGGCCGAAGGTGTCGAGAAAGGCGACACCGTGACCGTGATCGCCACCACCGAGGACGGCAAGTCCGTC
>NZ_DASVFL010000307.1:0-7646 GCF_036380075.1 Lentzea sp.
ATCTTCGCCAACGCCGACAGCAGCGGCTCGCGGATCTCGTCCATCTGCGGACTGTGGTAGGCCACCTCCACCTGCAACGGCTTCACCGACGCGCCGATCTCCGTCAGTCGTCGCGCCACAGCCTCCACGGCGTCGGGATCACCGGCGAGGGTGGTGCTGTGGGCACTGTTGACCGCGGCTACCGAGACACCGTCGAGGAGCAACGGTGTCACCTCCGCGGCCGGCACGTCCACCGCGACCATGGCTCCGCGTCCGGCGAGGCGGGCCTGCAGGCTCGCGCGGTGGTAGCTGATGGTGAGCGCGTCCTCGAGCGAGTACACGCCCGCAGCGTGCGCCGCGGCCACCTCGCCCACACTGTGCCCCACGATCACCGAGGGGGAGATGCCCCACTCCCGCCACAGCGCGGTGAGCCCGGTCTGCACCACGAAGTTGGCCACCTGCGCGTACAACGTGGTCGTCAGCCGAGAAGCCGACTCGTCACGGCTCAGCTCCTCGCGCATCGACAACCCGAAGCGGGCCAGCACCTCGTCGCACTCGTCGACCACGCGCGCGAAGACCGGCTCGCTGTCGAGCAGTTCACGACCCATGCCCCACCACTGCGGGCCCATCCCGGTGTAGACGAACGCGACCGGGGCCGGGGCGACGGGCGTCGCGTCCACCACCGAGCCGCGCAGCTGTTCCGACGCCGCGGCGGAGTCCGAGGCGACCACGAACGTGCGGAACCGGTGGTGGTCGCGCTCCAGGGCGGCGGCCCGGCACACCCGCGCGAGCGCCGGAGCTCCCGGCTGGGCCAGCCAGGCCGCGTACGAGTCGGCCAGAGCGCGCAGAGCCTGAGGACTCCTGGCGGACAACGGGAGCAGGTGCGGTCGTTCCCGCTTGTCCTCGAGTCGTGCGGGCCGCACGTCCTGCCACTCCTCGAGGATCGCGTGCGCGTTTGTCCCGCCGAACCCGAACGAGTTGACCCCGGCGCGGCGTGGCCCACCCAGATCCGGGAACGCCACCATCTCGGTAGGTACTCGCAGCGGCAGCCGGTCGAAGGGGATCCGAGGATTGGGGCGTTCGAAGTGCAGGTTGCGCGGAATCCTCCCCTTGCGCAGGCACAGCACCGCCTTGATCACGCCGGCCACTCCCGCGGCAGCTTCCGTGTGGCCGAAGTTCGACTTCACCGAGCCGATCCAGTGGGTGTGCTCCGAGCCTTCGAGCACCTCGCCGATCGCGGTGGCCTCGACCGGGTCGCCCACCGCGGTGCCGGTGCCGTGGGCCTCGAAGTACCCGATGGACTCCGGCTCGACGCCGCCGGCCTGACAGGCACGTCGGATCAACGTCCGCTGAGCGCGCACGCTGGGCACCGTGATGCCCAGCGTGCGACCGTCCTGGTTCACCGCGGTGCCGCGGATCACCGCGTGTACCGGATCGCCATCGCGCACCGCCGCCGAAAGCGGCTTCAGCACGAGAACACCGGCGCCCTCACCTCGCGCATACCCGTTGGCACGGTGGTCGAAGGACTTGCACCGCGCGTCCGGAGACAGGAACTGCCCCTTGGACATGAGGACGGTGGTCACCGGGTTCACCATGACGTTCACCCCACCCGCGACGGCGGCCTCGCAGTCACCGCGAGCCAGCGCGGTGCACGCGTGGTGCAGTGCCACGAGGGAGGACGAGCAGGCGGTGTCGATGGTGAGCGACGGGCCGAGCCAGTCGAACGTGTAGGACAACCGCGCGGCGAGCATGGTCATGCTCACGCCGGTCGGTGTGGAAGCGCTCACCAGGTGCTGGTTCGCTTCCGTGAGCTGCAGCGTGGCGGCGTCGAAGGTGAACCCGCCTATGTAGACGCCGATGTTCGTCGATGCCGTCGAGCCCGGTGGGATGCCCGCGTCTTCCAGCGCCTCCCACGTGACCTCCATCAGCAGCCGCTGCTGCGGGTCCAGCACTGCGGCCTCACGTGGTGACATTCCGAAGAACCCGGCGTCGAAGGTGTCCACTGGCGCGTCCAGGAAACCGCCCTGCCGCACGAACGCACGTCCGGGAGTCGCGGCGTTGCTGTCGTAGAACGCGGAGAGGCTCCATCGGTCCGGCGGGATGTCGGCGATCGCGTCCGTTCCCTTCTCCAGCAACTGCCAGAACGTGTCGATGTCCTTGACACCGCCGGGAAAACGGCAGCCGATTCCCACGATCGCGATCGGTTCCGCCGCATGGTCCGCTGTCATCGCTGGCTCCCTCGGATGTACACCGGCGACCACTGTGCAACGCAGTTCCGCCGCCGCTCCGGTTTCTGCGCGTTTGGCTCGACGGGTCTGCCCCAAGACCCCGCGTGAGATGTCGAGTGGCCGATCGGCACGGTGACACTCACGTTCGGTCGGTCGCCTCCGGAAGTCGACAATCTCGCTCGTTGTGCCGGAGGGAAAGGATTTCAGTCCGAAAGTCCATCCGTGTCATTGGAGGAGGCGCGGAGATGTACGCTCGGTCGTCGACCCGTGGAGCGAACCAACCACCATTCTTTCGGGGAGTTTTCGCTGTGTGCCAGTCAATTGAGGAACTCCTCATGCAGATGCGTGCCGACATGCTGAAGTCGGGTGATGCCGGCGGCGCCGCCGGACTGGAGCAACTCCTCGTTCTCTCGGCGACCGGCACCGAGCTCCTGGCAGCGATGACGCGGATGGACGAGGAGGCGACGGTGTTCCACACGGCGTCCCTCGAGAATCAGCTCGCGGAATTCCGGCCGGTGGAGTTCCGGATCATTCAGAGGTCTGAGACGTGAGCAGTCGTCGTTCCGCGTGAAAGCCTGGAGAGGCTCTGGACATCTCCTTGGCTTCCCGTCCCGATTTTCAACGCGTGCAGGTGTCCGATGTGGGGACAGCCGCGCGATGGGTCATCCCGAACCGGTTCCACCCGCTGTTGCGGGATCGGGAGCCGCATTCGATCACTCATTCGCCCACGAGCGCAGCCCTTGACCGGTTCTCGCCTCCACAACTGGGGGAGAACCGGCCAAGGCTCGAAGACCGTTCACGCTGCACTCGAGGACACGATGGAAACACGTGCCTCACCACAACCCGGTCTAGTTGGTCCTCATCTCGTTCCGCAGTTCGTCGGACACGAGGGGAGTGGCGACACCGGTGATCGGGTCGACGAAAGCCAGCCTGATCGTGTCCGGCATGGCCGGGATGGCCGGGGCGGCCGGGATGGGCGGGATGGCCGGGATGGGCGGGACGCCCGGCATGGCCGGGATGGCCGGGATGGCCGGGGCGGCCGGGATGGGCGGGATGCCCGGCATGGCCGGGATGGCCGCGGCGGCCGGGACGGGCGGGCTGCCCGGCGTGGGCGGGACGCCCGGCGTGGGCAGGTGCTCCGCCTGCCTCGGGTATTCGGCGGGAATGCTGTCGGTGGCCGGGGTCAGGACACCGTGAGGGGTGCCGATGTCGGTCGCCGGCGTGGAGTGGCTGGAGCGGACGAACGCGTTCGTCGTGTCGTCCGACACGCCGGTGGCGGGGTTGTTCGCCGGGGTCGGGAGGTGTTCAGGGGTGGCTGGTCGGCCGGGTGTGGAGGGGAGGGTCTCGGGTTGGAGCGGAGCGAGGTCTTCCCTGAGCCGTACGCCCGCTATGAGGTCTGAGCCCGGCGCGGAGGGGAGGGTTTCGGGCCGGAGCGGGGCCAGGTCGTCTCTGAGCCGTACGCCCGCGACGAGGTCGAGTCCGGGCCCGGTGGGGATGCCCCTCGCGGTGTCCGCGTTGGCCCGCTCGCCCGCTGTGATGACCTGGCGGTTGGACTCCATCACCTGGATCATCTCGCCGAGCTTCTGGATGATGTGTTGGCAGTCCGACATCCAGGAGGTCATCGAGCGGTCGAACGACGCCGATGCTTCTCCGGTCCAGTTGCCGCGCAACATGGACAGTGCGTCGTTGACGTGGCTGATACCGCGCCTTGCCACGGCCTGCGTATCGCCGAGGTAGATCGCCGCCCGGTGCATCCCCGGGGTCGTGGTCGACATTCCGGCCATGGACACCTTCCTGGATAGACAACTTGTGCGGATCGTCGGACGAGCAGCCTTCGACGAAAACCCGCCTGTCGCAGAGAAGACCACATGCGGCCCGTCTCCTCGACGCTTTACCGGGCACCTTGCCCCTCTGGACCGCCACAACGTCGCGTTGGCCCACTTCCCGCGGATCTCCGTGCCGGTGGAGCGTCGGGCTCAGCGCCGAAAGACGATACGGTTCAGATCTCGTGTCGAAAGGGCAACGGTCCGGGTGCACGAGGGAAAACTTCCCGGACTCCCCGTGAGATGTCGGCCCGTCTCATCTGGACATCGATTGAATGGGCAGCTCGCACAACTCCAGGAAGGAGACCGTTTTGCGCTTGGCGAACAAGTTGGGCGGGCTCGCGGCAAGTCTGCTGGTCGCGGCTACCGCGACCGTGTCGCCCGCCTCGGCCGAGTCACCGTCACCCAGCCCGATCGACCCGCGCTCCGTGAAGGAGTCGATCGCGTACCTGGCGGCGACCTACGGCGTCAACGAGCGGGAAGCGTTGCGCCGGTTGGAACTCCAGCGCGGCGCGGCCGAGCTGGACAAGTGGTTGCGGCGCGTGGTCCCCGACCAGTACGGCGGCATGTGGATCGACCAGAAGGCCGGCGGAGTTCTCGTCGTGTCGTTGACGGACCCCACCGCTGCTCAGAAGGACATCGCCGCCAGCCCTGTTCACTCGCAGGTCCAGGTTCGCACGGTGAAGTACTCGCTGGCCGCGCTGAACTCGGCATCGGACCGGATCAGCGCGCAGGTCGGCGCCGGACCGGAGTCGGTGTACCTGCCGGTCGTGAGCCCGACCGAGAACCGGGTCGTCGTCTGGGAACGCTCGTGGCTGAAGAAGAACAAGGCCGCGGCAGGGGTCGAGGCCGTGCCGGAGGCCCGTGTGTTCGACGCGGACTCCGGGAAGGTCGCGACCCGCGTCCTGCAGAAGCCGACGCCGTACGCGGCTGATCCGGTCGACAAGGGCTACTGCCATCCGTTGTTCTGCACGAACCACGGTCCGATGAGGGGTGGCCTGCGGCTGGACCTCACGCGGGACAACGGCACCGTCGGCGGCTGCACCAGTGGGTTCAACCTGCGCACGACCGGCGGCGCGTTCCCGAACGTGCCGTGGGTGCTGACCGCGGGCCACTGCATGGCCACGAAGACGAACAACGTGCCGACGCAGCACAACACCCAGGCCGTGCTGAACCAGCACGGCATCGAGAAGAACGCGTACCCGTACGACTACGCGGCCGTGCGGTACGTCGACGCTCCCACCGCCGACCGGTGGCTGGAGAGCCAGACCGCCCGCAACCTCGTGCTCAAGCACTGCGGTGAAGGCGGCACGTGCGATCCCGCTTCTCCCTCGGGGAACCAGGAGATCACGAAGATCACGCCGCTGGCCGAGGTCATCACGGGCTCGATCGTGTGCGCCTCCGGCTCCGGGTCGAGCGCGGTGACCTACCCGGAAGCCGTGGACAGCGGTGCGGGCGAGGGCTACGTCGTCGGCACGAAGTGCGGCCAGGTCCTCTCCACCGACGTCGGCATCAACACCGACGTGTGCGCGAGGGCCGGCGACAGCGGCGGCCCGCTGTTCGACCAGACCGACAAGGCCGCGCTCGGCATCCTCGAAGGAAGCCAGCAGTCGCGCAGCGGACCTTGCCAGCCGGGTGAGCTGAACAACTACTCACCGATCTCGACGATCCTCGAGGACCTCAGCGCGCGGCAGGCGAGTGGTGGCTCGGTGTTCACCGTGATCACCACGCCGCAGGGCTGACCCGAGCGGGATCCCGAAGCCGCTACCGCGGTGCCACGTCGGCGAGTTCCGCCGGCGTGGCGCGGCGGTGGCGGCCCCGGAGCGGGAAGTGGTTGCAGGCCAGCAGTCCCAGGGCAACCACAGCCAGCCACACATAGGTGTCGTACTCGTGCAGCCGTGTCGTGAACACCAGGAACACGACGGTGAACGCGGGCCAGGAGCCGTCGCGCAGGGCGAGGAACACCAGCACGGGCACGCACCACACCCAGTGGTGCAGCCACGAGACCGGTGACGCCAGCAATCCGGCGGCCGCGATGACGAACAACGCGACGAGGTCGTCCTCCGTCTTCCTCGCCACGAATGCCGCCGCGGCCACCACCACGGCAGCGAGCGCCATCCACAACAGCGACTCGACGCCGGGCGCGAGGCCGAAGCCGCGCAGCACGCCGCGGATCGACTGGTTGGTCGACAACGACATGTCGCCGATGCGGTCCGGGTTCATCAACGAGTGCAGCCAGTACTGCAGCGAGTCCTTCGGCGCGGCGAAGAACCCTGCGACCGTCAGGCCCGCGAACGTGACCGCTGACGTCGCCGCAGCCCGCCAGTCGCGCCTGACGAGGAAGTGGAGCACGAAGATCGCGGGCGTCAGCTTGACCGCCGCGGCGACACCGATCAGGACGCCGCGCAAGCGCTTGTCCTTCATTAGCAGGATGTCGCTCACGACCAGCGCGAGCAGGACCAGGTTGACCTGTCCGTAGCCGTAGGTCGTCCACACCGGATCCAGCGCCAGCGCGCCGATCGCCGCCAGCGGCCCCACCGTCCACTTGAGGTCGGGACGGACCTTTTGCGTCACCGCGACGCACACCGCGGTCAGTGCGACGAAGTTGAGCGTTACCGCCAGCGAGTTCAGCAACGCGGCCGGTACCAGGCTCAGGCTGCTGAACAGCACTGCCGCGATCGGGGGATAGGTGAACGGCAACGCGGGATCGAGCGGGGGACCGGTGAACCCGGCGTACAACGACCTGTGTTCGAGCCAAGCCGAACCGCCCAACCGGTAGACGTCGAGATCTATCGGGTAGTGATCCGCCCACGTGACGAGCTGCCACACCAGGGCCACGAGCCAAGTCACGGTGCTGAGAAGTCGAACGGAGGACGCCATGATTGCAGGGGCGTCCGGCGACGAACCGGGTTGTCGTACTTAAGGCCGATTTACAGCGGGTCATTCAGCTGATGTGCGACCGATCCGGTCGCCCGTAACTTCCTCGCCGAGCTGGAACCCCTGTGAGGAAGGCAGAAGACATGTACGGAGTGGTGTCCGAGGTCGGCACCCGGACCGCCGCGGCGGCCCACAACCTGGTGAAGGTCTACGGCAGGGGTGACACCGCGGTGCGGGCGCTCGACGGCGTCGACGTCGCTTTCCAGGCCGGCCGGTTCACCGCGATCATGGGCCCGTCCGGTTCCGGCAAGTCGACGCTGATGCACTGCCTGGCGGGACTGGACACGGTGGACAGCGGGTCGATCCACATCGGACAGACCGAGATCACGAAGCTGGGCGACAAGGACCTGACCAAGCTGCGCCGCGACCGCGTCGGCTTCGTGTTCCAGGCGTTCAACCTGCTGCCGACGCTGACCGCGGAGCAGAACATCCTGCTGGGCCTGGAACTCGCGGGCCGCAAGCCCGACCGGCAGTGGTTCGACACGATCGTCGACGTCCTCGGCCTGCGCGACCGGCTGTCGCACCGCCCGACCGAGCTGTCCGGTGGCCAGCAGCAGCGCGTGGCCTGCGCCCGCGCCCTGGTCGCCCGCCCCGAGGTGATCTTCGCCGACGAACCGACCGGCAACCTCGACTCCCGCAGCGGCGCCGAGGTCCTGGACTTCCTGCGCATGTCGGTCCG
>NZ_DASVFL010000308.1:0-6372 GCF_036380075.1 Lentzea sp.
CCTGGACCTGCTGGAGCGGTGGCAGCACTGGTCGGCGGCCGGCTCGCGCCGGCTGTCGTCGGAGATCGGCGCCCTGCTGGTCGACGCGGTTCCCGGCGTCGAGCCCGCGGTGTTCATGCACGGCGCGTACCTGGGTTCCCAGGCCGAGGCGGACGCGGCGCTCGACGAGCTGAGCCGGGTCGCCGCGCCGCAGCTGCGGCTGGTGGGCGAGCTGCCGTACGAGCAGGCGATGTACCGGCTGTACCGGGTCGAGGGGATGACCCCGCGGCAACGGCGCCGGGCGGGCGACAACCCCGAGGCCGGGCTGCCGCGCCAGCCGTTCCAGCGCGAACGGCACCGGCTGTTCGCCGAACCGATGAGCCGGCACTCGCTGGGCGAGGCGCTGGGCGTGTTCGAGCAGGACCGGCGCGCGGACCAGTTCCGCTACTTCGCCCTGATGTCCCTCGGTGGTGCCGCGAACGACGTGAGCAGCACCGAAACCGCGTACGTGCACCGCGACGCGCAGTTCCTCGGCAAATTCGCGCTGGGCGGTCAGAATCCCGCCCTGGATTACGGCGAGGAATACGCGCGAGCGGCCGAAGAATGGGTCGGAGCCGGTTTCTCGGTGCTCGACCCGCTGTCCAACGGACATTCTTACGTGAACTACCCGGACCCTGCGCTGACCGACTGGCAGTGGTCGTACTACGGCGAGAACCACGCGCGCCTGGCCGAGGTGAAGAAGGCCTGGGACCCGGCGGGGCTGTTCTCGTTCCCGCAGGGCGTCAGCGCCTGAGGCACGGTCCACCCACCCTTTCGGAGCGGCACATGACGACGCAAGTCGAGACACGCGCGGCCACGGGCGCCCGGATCGTGGGCGTGGGCACCTCCGTGCCCGAGACGAGCTACACCCAGCGGCAGGTCCTCGACATCTTCGGCATCGAGGACCCCAAGATCCGGTCGGTGTTCGAGAACAGCGCCATCGACCGGCGCTACCTGACGCTACCGGCCGAGACCCCGGACGGGCGGGCGGTCGAGTCGCAGGGCCAGCTGCTCGCCAAGCACCGCGAGCAGGGCATCGAGATGGCCGCCCGCGCGTTGCAGGCCTGCCTGAAGGACGCCGAGGCCGACCTGACCGACGTCGCGCACCTGTGCTGCGTCTCGTCAACGGGCTTCCTCACCCCGGGGTTCACGGCGCTGCTCATCAGGGAGCTGGGGCTGCCGCAGGAGATGAGCAGGCTCGACGTCGTCGGCATGGGCTGCAACGCCGGCCTCAACGCGCTCAACTCCGTCAACGGCTGGGCGTCCACGCACGCGGGCAGGCTCGCCGTGATGATCTGCGTCGAGGCCTGCTCGGCCGCGTACGTCTTCGACGGCACGATGCGCAGCTCGGTCGTCAACAGCCTCTTCGGCGACGGCGCCGCGGCGATCGCGGTGACGGCGGAACGGGAACCGGCCCGCAGCGGGCCCGAGATCCTCAAGTTCGCGAGCTGCATCATCCCCGAGGCCGTCGACGCGATGCGCTACGACTGGGACGACGCGCACGGCAAGTTCAGCTTCTTCCTGGATCGCGAGGTGCCCTACGTCGTCGGCGCGCACGTCGAGGACGTGATCGGCAGGCTGCTGGTCGGCACCGAGGTCCGGCGCAGCGACGTCAAGCACTGGATCATCCACTCCGGCGGCAAGAAGGTCATCGACTCCGTGATGATCAACCTGGGGCTGACCAGGCACGACGTCCGGCACACCACGAGCATCCTGCGGGACTACGGCAACGTGTCCAGCGGGTCCTTCCTGTTCTCCCTGGAGCGCCTGCTCGACGAAGGACGCGTCGAGCCCGGTGACTACGGGGTCCTGATGACCATGGGGCCGGGCTCGACCATCGAGACGGCCCTGGTCCGGTACTGACCTTCGGTTTCGTTCGGCGAGTGAGGTGGCGGGGGCTTTGTCTTCGATTTCTGTAACGACCGCGCGGCCGGGGGACGCGGGCCTCGTCGTCCGCGTCGACACCTCGGCGGCCCTGGCATCGTCGCTCGTCACCGACCTCACCGGGCTGGTGGACCGAGCGGAGGACACCCGGCCCGGCGCGGTGGTGGTGCACCTCGCGGGCGGCGACACGCCGCCGGGGGACCGGGTGTGGCCGGGTGCCACCGAGATCGTCCACGTGAACCGGTGGGAGCAGGCGCTGCGCCGGCTCGAACGACTCGGTGCCGTGACGATCGCCGTGGTGACCGGCCGCTGCGGTGGCGGCGCGCTCGACCTGTTGCTGGCGTGCGACCACCGGATCGCGGCACCGGACGCGTCGGTGGCGCCGCCGTTGTGCGACTCCGGCCAGGTGTGGCCCGGCATGGCCGTGCACCGCATGACCACCCAGCTCGGCGTGCGGGAAGCCCGCCGGCTCGTGCTGTTCCCGCAGGAGATCACCGCCCTGGAGGCCGTGGAACGCGGGCTGGTCGACGACGTCGCGGCGGACCCGCTCGCCGCCGCGCGGGCCAAGGCGGCCGAGGCCGGTGGCGGTGCCGAGGCCGCGATCCGCCGTCGTCTGGTGCTGGACGCGGCGACCACCAGCTTCGAGGAGTCGCTGGGCGCGCACCTGGCGGCGTGCGACAGGACGTTGCGCCGGGCAGAGGGAGAACCGGCGCGGTGATCACCGAAGCCTCCACCTCCCTGGACACCGACGCCCGCGCGCTGGAGCAGTTCACCAGCGAGAGCGCGCGGGACCTGGCGTCGCTACCGTCCAAAGCGGACCGCACGGTCGCGCAGGCCGCGGTGGCGGACGGGGTCCACCACGCGGCACGCCGGCTGCGGGCCCGGTTCCTGGACCGGCACGCCGGCGAGGTCTACGACGCGCTGACCGGAGGCCGCACCCGGCGGCCGCGGATCTCGGAGCTCGTCCTCTCGGCTGCGGACCGGTTCCCCGGCCTGGTGCCGTCCGCGGCCGAGCTCGCCGCCGAGTCCTCCCTGGCGCAGCAGGAGAAGGAGGGCCGCGAGATCGACCAGGGTCTCTTCTTCCGGCACGTGCTGCGGCACCCGGCCGCCGGCCGGCACCTGGTCGAGAGCATGCTGCTGCCCACCGAACGGGCGCTGGCGCTGCTGCCGGACTTCCGCGCCTCGGGAACCCTGGCGCTGGGCACGGTCCGCCTCGAACGCCGTGACGGCATCGCGCACGTCACGATCGCCAACACGCACTGCCTCAACGCCGAGGACAACGAGCTCACCGCGGACCTGGAGACCGCGGTCGACCTCGTGCTGCTCGACGACAGCACGCACGTCGGCGTGCTGCGCGGGGACGTGATGACGCATCCGCGGTACGCGGGACGGCGCGTGTTCAGCGCGGGCATCAACCTGAAGCACCTGCACGGCGGGAAGATCTCGTTCGTCGACTTCCTGCTCGGCCGGGAGCTGGGGTTCATCAGCAAGCTCGTGCGCGGGGTGCACACCGAGGCAGGGCTCGGCCAGCGGATCGAGAAGCCGTGGGTCGCGGGCGTGGACACGTTCGCGATCGGCGGCGGCATGCAGCTGCTGCTCGTGCTGGACCACGTCGTGGCCGCCGCGGACTCCTACCTCAGCCTGCCCGCCGCCCAGGAGGGCATCGTGCCGGGCCTCGCGAACCTGCGGCTCACGAGGGCGGTGGGCAGCCGGGTCGCCCGGCAGATCGTGCTGGGCGGCCGCAAGGTCTGGGCGAGCGAACCGGACGCGCGGCTGCTCGTCGACGAGGTCGCCGACCCCCGCGGGATGGACGCGGCGGTCGACCGCGCCGCGGACGTGCTCGCCAGCCCCGCCGTCGCGCCGAACCGGCGGATGCTCAACCACGCCGACGAACCCGTGGACCAGTTCCGCGAGTACGTCGCGGAGTTCGCGCTCACGCAGGCGTTGCGCCTCTACAGCGCGGACGTCCTGGGCAAGGTCGCGAGGTTCAGCGCATGACCGCCGTCGGGAGCCGGACCGGGCTGCTGGACGCGGACCTGGTGCGCGGCAAGGTGTTCAGCGGTGGCTGGACCACCTCGCACGGCGGCACCGCCGAGATCACCGAACCCGCGACCGGCGAGCCGCTGATCACCGTCGGTCTCGCCAACCGCCACGACATCCGTGCCGCGGCGGCGTCGGCAGCTCAGCAGCAACCCGCCTGGGCCGACACACCGGCCGTCGAACGCGCCGCGGTGCTGCGTCGCGCCGCCCAGCTGCTGACCGAGCACCGCGCCGAGGTCGCGCGCTGGCTCGTCCGGGAGGGCGGCGCCGTCCCGGGCAAGGCCGAAGCCGAGACCGGGTCGACCCTGGACGAACTGTGGGTCGCGTCGTCGTTGCCCACGCACCCGCACGGGCACCTGCTGCCGTCCGACCGCGGCCAGCACAGCACCGCCCGGCGCGTCCCGCTCGGCGTCGTCGGCGTGATCAGCCCGTGGAACTTCCCGTTGCTGCTCGCCACCCGCGCGGTCGCACCGGCGCTCGCCCTCGGCAACGCCGTGGTGCTCAAGCCCGACGTGAACACGCCGGTGTCCGGCGGTCTGCTGCTCGCCGCGCTCTTCGAACAGGCCGGGCTGCCGTCAGGTGTGCTGCACGTGCTGCCGGGTGACGCCGGCCCCGGCGCGGCCCTCACCACCGACCCCGACGTCGCCATGATCGCGTTCACCGGCTCGACCGCGGTGGGCCGCCAGGTCGGCGCGGCCGCGGGCGGCGCGCTCAAGCGGATGTCGCTGGAACTGGGCGGCAACAACGCCCTGATCGTGCTGGACGACGCCGACGTGGTGGCGGCCAGCAGCGCCGGCGCGTTCGGCTCGTTCTTCCACCAGGGCCAGATCTGCATGACCGCCGGGCGGCACGTCGTCCTGGCCGACGTCGCCGACGAGTACCTCGACCGGCTCACCCAGCGCGCCGCCGCACTGCGCGTCGGCGACCCGTGGACGACCGGCGCCGACCTCGGCCCGTTGATCAACGAACGCCAGCTCCAGCGCGTGGACCAGCTCGTGCGCGACACCGTCGCCGCGGGCGCGACCCTGCACACCGGCGGCACGCACGAGGGCCTGTTCTACCGCCCGACCGTGCTGGGCGGGGTGAGCGCGGACATGCCCGCGTGGACCGAGGAGATCTTCGGCCCGGTGGCCCCCGTCGTCGTGGTGCGCGACGAGGACGAAGCCGTCGCCGTCGCCAACAACACCGACTACGGCCTGGTCGCCGCCGTGCAGACCGGGGACACCGCCCGCGGCGCCGCACTGGCCGAACGGCTGCGGACGTCGATCGTCCACGTCAACGCGCAGACGATCGACGACAACGCGTACGTGCCCTTCGGCGGGCGTGGGGGTTCCGGCAACGGCAGCAGGTACGGGGCGCTGCACAGCTGGGACGAGTTCACGCAGTGGCGGTGGCTGACGAGCCGGGACGTGCCGGCCGCGTACCCGTTCTGACGGCGGCCGCCGCCGCCCGTACATCTGAACACCTGAACCTTGGCCGGGGGTGCCGAGTGACTGGATCCATGGACGTCTTCGGGACGGAGGGCCTGCGCGCCCGCCTCGACGGACGCACACCGCCCGAGCAGGACAGGATCGTGCTGGACGCGGTCCGGGCGCTGGCGGCGGACGTGCTCGGCGACACGACGGCGCACCGCCTCGACCCGGAGGCGCCGTTCCGCCGGCTCGGCTTCTACCGCTCCACCGCGGCCCGGCTGCGCGAACGCGTGGGCGAGGCGCTCGGGATCGCGCTGCCCGCCACGGTCCTGTTCGACCACCCGACACCGGTCGCGCTCGCCGCGCACCTGCGCACCCGGCTCACCGGCGTGCGGTCCGCGGACCAGGAGACGGCGGCACCGCAGGCCGACGACGGGCCGGTCGCGGTGGTCGGCATGAGCTGCCGTTACCCCGGCGGCATCTCCTCGCCGGACGACCTGTGGCGGCTGGTCGTCTCGGAGCAGGACGCCGTCACCGAGTTCCCCGAGGACCGCGGCTGGGACCTCGACGCCATCTACGACCCCGACCCGGCCTCCGGGCGGTGCTACACCAGGGAAGGCGGGTTCCTGCGCGACGTCGGCGAGTTCGACGCGGGCTTCTTCGGCATCTCGCCGCGCGAGGCGCTCGCGATGGACCCGCAGCAGCGGCTGCTGCTGGAGACGTCGTGGGAGGCGCTGGAGAGCAGCGGCATCGACCCCGCGACCTTGCGCGGCAGCCAGACCGGCGTCTACGTCGGGCTGGCCTACGAGGACTACGGCCCGCGCCCGCACCAGGCCGTGGGCGACGTCGCGGGCAAACGACTGATCGGCAGCCTCACCAGCGCCGCGTCCGGCCGGGTCGCCTACGCGTTCGGGCTGGAGGGCCCGGCGATGACGGTCGACACCGCCTGCTCGTCGTCGCTGGTGGCCCTGCACCTCGCGCGGCAGGCGCTGCGGCGCGGCGAGTGCACGCTCGCCCT